>CALXEN010000072.1 GCA_944387325.1 uncultured Clostridia bacterium
GGCCTGGCGGACCAAGCTCCTTTTTGAAACCAACCAGAGTCTCCAGAAAGCCGGTACCCAGGAGGAGATCCTTTCCGTCACCGCCAACCAGCTTCTGAAGATCTTCCAGCGGGACATTGTGGTGTACAGCCTTTCGCAGGATACTCTGGCAGGTCCCCGGGTGTTCCCGGCGGAGGGAGCCTCTCCCGGGGAGGAATACCGGGACCCTCAGGAGCTGGAGGCCGCCCGGTGGGTATCCGCCAACAACAAGCGGGCCGGGGCCGGCACCGAGACCTTTGCGGAGACACGGTACACCTATCTGCCGGTCTGGGCCGGAGAGCGGGTGTACGGGGTAGTGGGGATCGCTGCGGAGGAAAAGCCCCTGGACGCTTTTGAGTCCAGCATTCTCCTTTCCGTTTTGGGGGAATCTGCCCTGGCTTTGGAGAACCAGCGGAACCTGGAGGAGAAGGAGGCGGTGGCTGTCCTGGCCAAGAACGAGCAACTTCGGGCCAATCTTCTCCGCTCCATCTCCCATGATCTTCGCACCCCTCTCACCTCCATCTCGGGAAATGCCAGCAACCTCCTTTCCAACGGCGCTCTCTTTGATGACCAAGCTAAAAACCAGATGTACACCGACATTTATGAGGACTCCATCTGGCTCATCAACCTGGTGGAAAATCTTCTCTCCGTAAGCCGGCTGGAGGAGGGGCGGATGAACCTTCATCTTTCCACCGAGCTGATGGACGAGGTGGTGGGGGAAGCCCTGCGGCATATCAGCCGAAAAAGCGCCGACTACCAGATTCAGGTGGAGAATTCCGAGGAATACCTTCTGGCCCGGATCGATGCCCGGCTCATTGTCCAGGTCATCATCAATCTGGTGGACAACGCCATCAAGTACACTCCGCCCGGGTCAAAAATTTCCATAGGCTGGAAACGCCAGGGGCAGTTTGTCGCCGTTTGGGTGGCGGATAACGGCCCCGGGATCCCGGATGCCTCCAAGCCCCATATCTTTGATATGTTTTATACCGCTTCCAACCAGATCGCCGACAGCCGCCGGAGCATGGGGCTGGGTCTGGCCCTTTGCAAATCCATCGTAAACGCCCACGGAGGTGAGATCACTGTGGGGGACCAGAAGCCCCATGGATCCGTCTTCACCTTTTCAGTTCCCGCAGGGGAGGTAGAACTGCATGAATAAGCCCTTGATCCTGGTGGTGGAGGATGACGCCCCCGTCCGGAACCTGATCACCACCACCCTGAAAGCCCACGATTACCGCTTTATCACTGCCGCCAACGGGGAAGGGGCGGTGCTGGAGGCCTCCTCCCATAACCCGGAGATCATCCTGCTGGACCTGGGTCTGCCGGACATAGACGGGGTGGAGGTAATCCGGAAGGTCCGTTCCTGGTCCAATATGCCCATCATCGTCATCAGCGCCCGAAGCGAGGACACCGATAAGATCGAGGCCCTGGACGCAGGGGCCGACGATTACCTGACTAAGCCCTTCTCGGTGGAGGAGCTTCTGGCCCGGCTTCGGGTGACCCAGCGGCGGCTGGCCGCCGCACCGGCCCCGGGAACTTCCGGGGAGGCAGTTTTCACCAACGGGAAACTGAAGGTGGACTATGCTGCCCGGTGCGCCTTTCTGGATGGACAGGAGCTTCATCTTACCCCCAGCGAATACAAGCTCCTCTATCTGCTCTGCAAAAATGTAGGGAAGGTGCTGACTCACACCTACATCACCCAGCAGATCTGGGGCCGGAGCTGGGACAATGACGTGGCCTCTCTCCGGGTGTTTATGGCCACCCTGCGGAAAAAGCTGGAGCAGGAACCGGGCGGGCCCCAATATATCCAGACCCATATTGGAGTGGGATACAGGATGCTCCGGGTGGAATGACTCCATGAAGGAAAGAACGGCATGGCCCGGATGGACCACGCCGTTCTTTTTGCAAACAGGAAATCACTCCTCCAAAGGCAGGCTGACCTGGGCCTTGAACAGGTCCCCGTCCACCGTCAGGTCCAGCCGTCCCCCCTGGAGCTGGGCCAGGCTCTTGGCAATGTTCAGCCCCAGGCCGCTGCCCTCGGTGGTGCGGCTGGAGTCCCCCCGGACGAACCGTTCCATCAGCTCATCGGCGGAGATGTTCAGGGCATCCCGGGAGATGTTCTTGACAATGAGGGTCCCGGCCTTTTCCCGTTTTTCCGCCATGACATAGACCCGGGTGCCGGGGAGGGCGTACTTGCAGGCGTTCCCCAGAAGGTTGTCAATGATCCGCCAGGTGAGCCGCCCGTCCGCCCGGACAGGCAGGGATTCCGGGGCGTCCAGCACCACGGTGAGGCCGGCGGCCTCCATCCGTTCCTGGTATTCCCCCACCGCCTGTTCCAGCAGTTCCCGGAGCTCCACCCGGTCCAGGTGGACCTCCATATTTCCGGTGGACGCCTTGCTGGCCTCCACCACATCCTCGGTGAGTTTTTTCAGCCGGGCCGCCTGGCGGGACAACACCTGGCAGTATTCCGCCGCCTTGCCCTCCAGGGACTCCTTCTCCAGCAGGTCAATGTAATTGATGATGGAGGTGAGGGGGGTCTTGATGTCGTGGCTCACGTTGGTGATGAGCTCGGTCTTCATCCGTTCGCTCCTGATCCGCTGTTCCACCGCCCGTTCCATTCCCTGGCCGATCTCCCCCAGGTTCCGGGCGTGATTAGCCAGGGAGGGGAGCATCCCCTGGGTGTCCATGGGAGGCAGGATCTCCCCTGCCGCCAGGGCTTTTCCAGCCGCCTCCAGCCGGGAAAGCTGGGCTGCAATGAGGCAGGCGGCTACCACGATAGCTCCGTCCAGCAGAGCCAGCAGAAGAAGGGGGAATAGGCCGTTCCAGAGCACGTTCCAGGTGAGTATGATCTGGAGGAGGAGAAGGCCCCCTATCCCCAGCCCCCACCGCCAGGTAAGAGGCAGGGAGGCAAAGACCTGGGCCAGGATCTTCCCGCACCAGCGGCAGGCCCGGGCCAGGACCCGCACCAGCCCGCCGCAGACACTGTTTTTGAAGGGGTTCCCCGCCTTCATCCGGGCGGCGAAGGAGAGGACAAAGGCCAGCACCAGCACCCAGGCCAGGTAGAGGGCCCCGGTGCCGATCCCCAGGCAGATCCAGTATTCCTCGCTGGCTACGCTGCGGTAGCTGCGGTACAGGTTGGGGAAGACCGCTACCAGGGCCAGGGCCCCCAACCCCAGGATAGCTCCGTAAATATCCAGGGGGATCCGGTCCAGAGGATTGAGGCAGACCTCCTCCACCCCGGCCCGGCGGCCGCAGCCGTAAAGGCAGAGAATAAAGAAGATCAGGCAGCCGACCAGCCCCACCCCCAGGAAGGTCAGGGCGGTGCTGGGCAGCCAGGTGAGGGACTGCCAGGTGCGGTACTCCCGGGCCAGGGAGTCATCGGCGGCAAACCCCATGTCCACAAACTGTTCCACAAAAAAGGTATCCCGCACCGGCTGGGTCCAGGTAAGGGTCAGCTCCCCCGTCTCCTCGTCCAGGGTCTGGAGGGTATCCCGGGCCAGCTGGCCCTGGTCGTAGTCCACCCCCATGGTCCAGAACTGGCCGTTGCCGAACTGATCCATAAAGTTGTTGGGATCATAGTACCACTGGTTGTAGTCGGCACTGTAAAAGACCCCGTTGCGCACCTCCAGGGGGATATACTCATTTTCATTGATGTAAAGCCCCTGGTCCTGGTAGGAGTAGACCCATCCCTGCTGTTCCAGCAGGTCCCGGTAGGCCTGGTTCAGGACCTGGTTCTCCGGGATGGTCTGGGTGAGGGTCTCCTCCCCGGTGACGGTGTTGTAGGTGCTCCAGCTCACATACCGGGCATTTTCCAGCAGCTCGCCTCCCATATAATCCACATTTCCATTCCGGAGCGTCACGGTGCCGTCGGAGCGCTTATAGTGGGAAAAGTTGGTGGCCAGGGGATGTTCAAAATCCTCGTCGGCATAGATGATATACCGGTAGTTGCTCTCCTCGGTGCTCAGGGTCCGCTGGGTGGACTGGCTGTCCTGCAATTCCCCAAAGTGGTATTCCACCGCCATGCCGGACAGGTCCTCACACAGGCGGGCACAGGACCAGCTGTCCAGGTAGCCGCCGGAAAACATCCCCCAGTCATAGGCCACAATGGCGCCCACGCCTCCCAGCACTGCCAGGGCCCCGAAGGCCAGAAGCAGCACCATGGACAGGACTTTTACCCAGCCCCGGTGGGGAAAAGGGATGGCTTTCTTTTCTTCCATCTTCAGGTTCCTCCCAATTTGTACCCCTGTCCCCAGACCACTTTAATGTACCGGGGATCGGAGGCGTTGATCGCGATTTTCTCCCGCAGGTGGCGGATGTGGACCGCTACGGCGTTCTCACTGCCGTAGGGTGCCTCCTGCCATACCTGGCGGTAGATCTCTCTGGAGGAAAAGACCTTGCCGGGATTCCGGATGAAGAGAAAGAGGATATTGTACTCAATGGGGGTGAGGGAGACGGGTTCCCCGTCCACCGTCACCTCCTTTTTATCGCTGTCCAGCTGAAGACCTCCCCACTCGTACTGGTTGGAGGCGGGGGTGGGCATAGCCCCCAGCCGGGTGTACCGGCGGAGCTGGCTCCGGACCCGGGCCATCACCTCCACCGGGTTGAAGGGCTTGGTGATGTAGTCGTCCGCCCCCACGTCCAGACCCAGGATCTTGTCACTGTCCTCACTTTTGGCGGTGAGGAGGATGATGGGGATATTATATTCCTGCCGCAGCTTGACGGTGGCGCCGATGCCGTCCAGCCGGGGCATCATAATATCCATGAGGATCAGGTGGATCTCGTGGCTGCGGACCACCTCCAGGGCCTCCTCCCCGTTGTAAGCCTCGTACAGGTTATACCCTTCCGGGGAGAGATAGATTTTCAGAGCCGACACAATATCCTTTTCGTCGTCACAGATCAAAATGTTATACATCCTTCATTCCTCCAGTGTCTTTATTCTATCAGCTTCCCTTTTAAGATACCATGTGGGAAGGGTTTAAGATTTCCTTAACAGGGGTTCTTTTTATAGAGACCCCGAAACCGGCGGTTTGGTTGCAGCTATCCCAAGGCCACGTCCAGCATCATCATGAGGATGAACCCGGCCAGGAAAGCCAGGGTCCCGTCCGCCCGGCCCGAGGCGGAGGGGATGAGCTCCCGGGCGGTGACCCAGAGCATGGTCCCCGCCGCACCGCAGAGGAGGAGAGGCATCCACTCCGCCACCACCCCGGCCAGTAGGGCGGCCAGAACCCCGCCCAGGGGCTCCACCAGGCCGCTGGCGGCCCCCCAGCCGAAGCTCTTCCACCGGCCCGCCCCGCTCTGCCGGAGGGGCAGGCTCACAGCCGCTCCCTCGGGGATGTTCTGGAGCCCGATACCGAAGGCCAGGGCAGCGGCCCCCGCCAGATCGGCCCCGGTGCCCCGGGCGGCCATGACAGCCGCCAGTCCCACCACCATCCCCTCGGGCAGGTTATGGATGGCGATGGCCAGGGCCACCCGGCCCCGGCTCCCCGGCTCCCAGACCAGGTATTCCCGGGTGAGCCGCTCAATGACCAGAATACACCCGGCCCCCAGGAGGAGGCCCCCTCCGGCCACCAGCCACCCGGCTTCTCCCGCCTGGTCCAGGGCGGGAAGAAGGAGGCTGAACAGCCCCGCCGCCAGCATAACGCCTCCGGCAAAGCCGTCCATGCACCGCCGCCGGCGGGGAGATTCCCCCCGGCCCATGACCAGAACGCTGGCGGCCCCCAGGGCGGTACAAAAACAGGGGAACGCCGTAGCCCGCAGGGCAAAAAATACCCCTTCCATCACACCACTCCTCTCTTTTTCCCTCAGCCTATGCGCCGGGAAAGGGGGGTGTTCCGAAAGGGGTGTTGGGAAAAGAAGCTGGGTGGTCAGCAGCGGGTGGTCTCCCAGTATTCTCCCATGCTCTGGCCCTTCTGGCCGGTGACCTCATGGGAGAGATATTCCCCCAGCCCCGCAGCCGCCGGGTCCCAGGAGAGGGCGGCTTCCTCGGTGGGGAATTCCACCTCCGCATACCAGAAGGCGGTGGGTCGGCCCTTGTCCACCTGGTTCACCTCCAGGGTGAGGTCCCCGGGCAGGAGATACCGCCACTGGGTCTTGGGGATGAGGGGCTTGCCCACCATCTCCTCCAGTTCCCCGAACTGGACGGGGGTGAGTTCCATCTCCACCTCCCGGCGGGACAGTCCCCCCGCCCCCTTGATACAGAGCACCAGGCGGGTCGCCCCGCCCTCCAGGGCCTCCCGGCGGATCCGCACCGTGGGCCGGACCGACAGGTACCCCTGGTCCATCTGAAAGACCCGGTCCGGCTCCCCCAGAGAAGGCAACCCCTCCACCAGCCATTTCCGCTCAATTTCCATGATTTCGTCCTCCCCGGTTTTTTCTTTCCATTATACACCCATCTATGATATACTAATATCATATTCTTGTAAACGGAGCGTAAACCATTATGAAAGCAGAACGGGGTTATCCCATTTTTATGGTGACCAAAAAGCAGGAGACCACCCTGGCCGCAGGGCATCCCTGGGTCTATTTTGACGAGATCACCGCCGGGCCCCAGCAGGTTCCCCAGGCCGGGGCCCTGGTGGATGTGGTGAGCAGCAAGGGCCGCTGGCTGGGCACCGGCTTTTACAGCCCCCAGAGCAAGATCCGGATCCGGATCTTCAGCCGGAATGCCAATGACAAGTTTGACCCGGCCTTCTGGGAGCGACGGCTGGAGTATGCCTGGGCCTACCGGAAACAGGTGATGGGGCCCCAGGACTGCCAGTGCTGCCGGGTGATCTTCGGGGAGGCGGACCAGTTCCCGGGGCTGACGGTGGACCGGTTCGGTCCCATCCTGGTGGCCCAGACCCTCAGCGTGGGGATGGAGGTGCTGAAGCCCATCCTCTTTCCCCTGCTGGTCAAGGTCCTCCGCCGGGACGACCAGACCATCGCCGGCATCTACGAGCGGAACGATGTGGCCCTCCGGGAGAAGGAGGGGCTGGAGCAGTACAAGGGCTGGTTTGACCTGCCCGGAGAGGAGCATCCCCAGTCCACCCAGACCACCATCCGGGAGAACGGGGTGGAGTATCTGGTGGACTTTGAGAACGGCCAGAAGACAGGGTTTTTCCTGGACCAGAAATACAACCGCCAGGCGGTGGCCCGGCTGGCCGCCGGGCGGCGGGTGCTGGACTGCTTTACCCACACCGGCAGCTTTGCCCTCAACGCCGCCATGGGGGGCGCCGCCCATGTAACGGCGGTGGATGTGAGCCAGAGCGCCGTGGAGATGGCCCGGGCCAACGCCCGGCGGAACCATCTGGAGGACCGGATGGACTTTGTCTGTGCCGATGTCTTTGATCTGCTCCCCCAGCTGGAGGCCCAGGGCCACCCCTACGACTTCATCATCCTGGACCCGCCCGCCTTCACCAAGGCCCGGCGCACCGCCCAGAACGCCATGCGGGGGTACAAGGAGATCAACTACCGGGCCATGAAGCTGCTGCCCCGGGGCGG
>CALXEN010000073.1 GCA_944387325.1 uncultured Clostridia bacterium
ACCACACAGTACAGGGGGATTTTATTATGAAAAAGAATTTGACAGAACTGGTTTTCATTCTGGACCGGAGCGGCTCCATGCAGGGGCTGGAAGCCGACACCATCGGCGGTTTCAACGCCATGTTGGAAAAGCAGAAGAAAGAACCGGGACAAGCCTTTGTTTCCACCCTTCTCTTTGACGACCAGACCCAGGTGATCCATGACCGGGTGCCTCTGGACCGGGTGAAGCCCATGACCGAGAAGGATTACTATGTGCGGGGATGCACCGCCCTGTTGGATGCGGTAGGGGGAGCCATCCACCACATCGGGAACATCCACAAATACGCCCGGCCCGAAGATGTGCCGGAACATACCCTGGTGGTAATCACCACCGACGGGATGGAAAACGCCAGCCGCGGGTATTCCCTGCCCCAGGTAAAGAGGATGATCCAGCGGCAGAAGGAACGGTATGGGTGGGAGTTCATCTTCCTGGGGGCCAACATTGATGCTGTGGAAACCGCAGGACAGCTGGGAATCGGCCCGGACCGGGCGGCCGACTATCACAGCGACAGCGCCGGCACCCAGCTTACCTTCCAGTCCATCTCCTGCGCCGTCAGCGCCATGCGCTCCAGCGCACCTTTGGGTGACCAGTGGAAAACCGATATTGACCGGGATTTCCGCAGCCGGAAGAAGAAATAATTTCACCGTCAAAGAGCAGGCTTTTCCTTCCCCTCACCTGCAAAAAATTCTTTGGTCAGGCGCACCACGGTACCGGAAAGGAGGAGCAGTGCGATCAGGTTGGGGATGGACATGAGACCGTTGAAGGTATCTGCAATGCTCCAGAGAAGGCCCAGGTCCATGGTGGCTCCCAGGATGGCCACAAAGGAGTAAACCACCAGGAAGGGCCGGACCACCTTCTCGGTGCGGCAGAGGAAGGAGATGCAGGTGGAGCCGTAGAGGCCCCAGCCGATGATGGTGGAAAAGGCGAAGCAGCAGAGGGCCACCATGGTGAAAAGGGACACCCAGCTGCCATAGGTGGTGGTGAAGCCGGAGATGGTCAGTTCAGCGCCGGCCTCCATTCCGTAGGGGATGGGTGCGCCGCTGCACAGGATCACCAGTGCCGTAAGGGTGCAGATGACAATGGTGTCCGCAAAGACCTCAAAAATACCAAACATTCCCTGCTTCACCGGCTTGCGGGTATCGGCGCAGGCATGAGCGATAGAACCGGTACCCAAGCCAGCCTCGTTGGAGAAGATTCCTCGGGAAACACCCTTTTTCATGCTCAAGAGCATACTGCCCACCACCCCGCCGGTAAAGGCCTGGGGCTGGAAGGCACCGGCCACGATGGAGGCCATCACACCGGGAAGCCGGTCAATGCGGAGCACCACCAGGCCCAGAGCCAGTACCACATAGAGGAGGGCCATAAAAGGCACCAGCTTTTCGGCCACGCTGCCGATCCGCTTGATTCCTCCCAGCAGCACCATGGCCACCAGCATAGCCACAAAGATCCCCGCAATAAGGTTCAGGGTGGGAAGCATGGCCTGGCTGGCCAAGCCGTACTGAAGCAGGGCGGTGTCAATGGCGGTGACGATGGTGTTCACCTGGGTGGCATTGCCGGTGCCGAATACAGTGAGGACGCCGAACAGAGAATAGAGGGCCGCCAGCCATTGCCAACGTTTTCCCAAACCATTTTTAATGTAATACATAGGGCCGCCGGTCCAGTTGCCGGCAGCACTGCGTTCCCGGAAATGGACCGCCAGGGTGACCTCGGCGAACTTGGTGCACATTCCCAACAGGGCCGAGCACCACATCCAGAACACCGCCCCCGGCCCGCCGATGGCAATGGCTCCCGCCACCCCGGCAATGTTGCCGGTGCCCACAGTGGCGGCCAGGGCCGTACAAACGGCTTGAAAGGGGGTCATGGCCCCGTCTGCTGCATCCTTTTTTCGGAACATCCGCCCTATGGTGGTGCGGATGGCATAGGGGAATTTCCGGATCTGCAAGAAGCCGGTGCGGATGCTCAGCAGCAATCCCACCCCGACGATACAGACCATGGCCGGTACGCCCCAGATAAAATCGTTAACCGCCCCGTTGACGGCTGCAATCCAATGGATCATATATTCCCCTCTTATTTCGATAATTTACCTGCCTCCCTATTGTAACCTGTTTTGGGTCCTTCGTCAAATAGCAGCGTTGTTCCGTAAAAGGATACGGGTGCCGGTCCATGGCAGGGCCGTATTTTTCAGAGGAGATTCCCTCAGCGGGGCTTTGACCCGAAACTTTATAACGGCCTCTGCCGACCGTTCTGGAGAGAAATATCTTTCCTTCCTTTTCCACTCCCCAGCTGCAAGCCGGAGAGCATTCTGTCTTTCTGGTTGCATCGATAAAAAATGCGGACCAGGTTGGTCCGCATTTACACGTCAGAGCTGCCGACGGCCGTTTCACTTTTTCATGCCTCTCCGGCCCGAAATTTTCCTTTTCATGGGGCGGTGTCATCATACGTCCAGCACCGCCTTGGGATTGAAACGGATCTTCTCAATGGGTTCCGCATCCCGAAAACTGAGCGCCAGGCCATTGTGCGCCATGCCGGGGTGAGCTTCCATATAAGCCTTCCCCATATCCCAGGTCATCTGCCACATCACCTCCGGGATCTCGCTCTTTTTCCGCTCCAGGTAAGCGGTATCTGCGGCGTACAGATCCGCTATCACCGGACCGAAGGATTTGAATTTTGGGTTGGCGTGAGGGCCTGGGTCGATGTCCTTGTTTTTCCGCAGCGGGCCATAACCGTTGTAGGTGCAGCAGATCAACAGCCGGGTGCCCAGTTTCCATCCCCTGGCCTGTCCCAGGGCGGCAGGATAACATTGCAGAACCACCGCATCCATATCTTCGCTACGGCAGGCCACCAGGAGGGGATCCTGGGAAACCACCACGGCCGTTTGGATGTCCCCGTCATTCATTTGGACCTGAATATATCCCTTGCTGTCCAGGTTACTGGCCATGGCAAAGCGGATGGGCTGGAAAATTTCCGGCCGCAGTTTTTTCAGCTTCCCCATATCCACCTCAAACAGGCCCGGATTAAAAGTTCCCGGCTGAAAGACATCCTCCTTTTTGAAGTGTCCATAAGGATTCAGTTTTTCGATCTGCTCCATCAGTCCCATACTGCATTCCTCCTTGTTGGGATCCTTCGTTCTGTGCCGGCCCCTGCATTTTCCCTGCCCGGGCCGTATGCGCCGCCTCCGCCCGCCGGCAAGGAAATCGAAGAGGCTTTTGGCCCTTTTTCCATTTCATTCTACCACTGCCGCCTCCAAAAACCAAGCCCCTTCAGCCTTGTGAAGGTCCCCTTCCTTCAAAACCGGTCTGCATTCGGTCTGCAAATTTTCATTATTTCTATCTGCAAATGGTCCTTTCCTCTGACTTCCCGTTGTAACAAAATCCTTTGAAAACCTCACAGGGAAAGGGAATTGTGATCTATAACGCAAAAAATCCCTCGACCTTTCGGTCGAGGGATTTGGTCCGAGTGGCGAGAGTCGAACTCACGGCCTCTTGAACCCCATTCAAGCGCGCTACCAAACTGCGCTACACCCGGATATCGCCTTCGGAAGAGCTCTGTCTCCCGGCGACATTTGCTATTATACTTCAGCGCAGGTAATTTGTCAACTGTTTTTTGCAAAAAAATCCCGGATTTCTTCAGATGCCCGCAAGACTGTGTCAAGCCGTTTCCTCTGCCGGGCGGACCTTCCGGCAGACCATCAAAAGCACCAGCATTCCGCCGAAGCCCGCCAAAGGGCAAGCCATCCCGGCAGTCATTCCCCCATACTGGGCCACCACCCCTACCAGGTAGGGCATAATCACCGCTCCCAGGCTGCCCAGAGGGATCATAACGCTCAGGGCGCTGGGTGTCATGAAACTGCCGCTGGAGGAGACCAGGGTGGGGTTGGCCCCCGCCACCGACAAGCCGAAGAGGAAAAGTGCTCCCAGAGCCAGGAGCCCGCCCGGGGCAGCCAGAAGACCCCCGTAAGTAACAATGCAGGCTGCCACCATGACTGTCAGCGCCTTGAAGGGATCTTTGAATCGGATCAGGAAGGCGATAGAAAGCCGTCCTGCCAGCATGGCTCCCCAGACCACCGTCACCGTCAGGTCCGCATAGAACCCGGTGAGGATGCCGCTGTCCTTGAAGTAGCTGACCACCCAGCTGGTGACCGCCTGCTCGCTGCCACATTCAAAAAACAGGGTGGCGGTGAGGATCCAGAAAAAGGGCTTTTTCAAAAAGCTCCACTCCCCTGCTCCTCCCGTTTTCCCCTGGGTATGTCCGGGCAGTCCTGCAATCCAGAAGGCCAGGAAATGGGTGGCACCGAAAACCGCCAAGGCTCCCATGGGGAGCCACCAGGGCCCCCAGCCAAAGAGGGCAATGAGGAACGGGCAGATCAGGCTGCCGGTGGCATAGAACCCGTGCATCAGGTTGGTGCTCCGGGTAGGCTGCAAGGTGGAACGGCGGATGAGGACCGTACCGGTGTTGAGAGTGGTCCCCTTGGCCATTCCAATGAGGAGAAATCCGGCGCAGAGCCAGAGGGGCTGGCCTGTCAAGACCAGTACCAAATATCCCAGACAGCTGCCTGCGCTGAGGATCAGGTTGGCCCACCGTTCCCCCATGGCTCCCGATAAAATTCCCACCAGGAAGCTGGCGGTTATATTGCCTACCACCACCATGGAAAGCATGGTGCCGGTCATACTGTAACTGAGGCCCCACTGCTCCTGAAGCAGGGAAACCACCACGCTGGTGCTGCTGGCGCAAAGGCCCGCAATGAACATGGTCTGAAACGCACACCGCTTCCAGCGCTTTGCTGTTTCCTGGTCCATTTTCTCTTCCTCATTTCAAAGGAAAGGCCGCAGATACTGCGGCCTTTCCTGTATTCCTGGTTATCTGCGTCCGGCGCCGCCGCCAAAGCTGCGTCCACCGCCCATGCCGCCACAGCCGCCGCCTCGTCCGGCACCGCCGCCGAAGCTGCGCCCACCGCCGAAGCCGCCGCCTCTGGGCGGGGGCGGGGGTCTGCGCCGGGGAGGAGGCGGTGCATAACGCCGCCGGGGACGGCTGCCCAGCATACTGCCCCAAAGGAAGCCGCTGAAGAAGCCGCCGCCTCCGCCGCCTCCGGACCGGGGGCCGCCTCTGCCGCCGGGCAGAAGAGCCAGAACGATGATGACGATGACGAGAATAACCACCAGCCAGAGAAAGGCCTGGCCAAAGCCTCCGGCCAGGAAGCCAGGTTCAGGCTGGGGCTGGGTCTGGACCTGGGCGCTCTGGGAGCCGTCCAGGCCATAGGCATCGGACAGTTCCCGGGCCAGAGCGGAGACTGTTTCTGTGACCGCCTGGTCGTAGTCCTTGTCCGCAAAGCCCGGCTCGCAGTAGTCGGAGAGAATGGTACTGATGGTGCTGGTGGGCAGGATGGCGGTGAGGCCGCTGCCCGGCATACACCAGTAATCGTCCCCCTCAATGACCAGGAGGAGAAGCACCCCGTTGTTCTGGCTGCTGTCCCCGATCCCCCAGGCATTGAAAACCTCATAGGCGTACTCCTCGGTGGTGGCGTTGCCGGTGAAATCCACCGTCACCACCCCGATCTGGGCCCCGCTGACGGAAAGGCTCTGGTTGGCCTGTTCCACCTGATTTTCCGTATCCTGGGAGAGGACGTCCGCCTGGTCCACCACACACTGGTCCTTGGGCAGGTCGGGCAGATCCGCCGCCAGGGCAGGCAGGGCCATGGTCAGAGCCAGCACAAGGCCCAGGAAAAATGCTGCTTTCCGTTTCATCGATACAATTCCACCTCTTGAACACCCCACAACCCTCCTATGAGGTTGGCGGGGAAAGCGGCAGCCATCTCATTGTAGGCGGCTGCCTGATCGTTATAGGTCATGTGTCCGGTCTGTTCCCAGGCGCTGAGAGCCTCCTGGTACTGGCCCCGGAAGCTGTCGTACCGGCTGCCCTCCAGGAGAGGAGCCGCCACCTCGTACAGTTCCTTGATCCGGGAGACCAGCTGGCTTTCCGCCTGATATTCCTCCCTGGGAGTCTGGGCCTGTTCCAATGCATCCAGGGCCTCTTGGGCGCCGGTGAGGGCGGAGTCCTCCGCTTCCAGCACCTCCGAGGCCACCCGGATCATGTTGGCGGCATAGTTCTGGCTTTGGTCCACCAGATAACTAATGCTGTACCCGTCGTTCTCGCTGTGGTAGAGCTGGGCCACGGTATTGTACTGGCTTTTCAGCTTAAGACCTCCCAGGAGCAGCGTCGCCCCCAGGGCCACCACAGCCAGCACCCCCGCTGCCACCGGCCGTTTCCGGGCAGGAGCAGGCAGGGCGTCCTCCGCCCGGCCCAGGACCTCCAGCTGCGGGCCTGTAACCCGGTAGGTTTCCTGCAGTTCCATTTACTGATTCATCTCCAAGAGTTTCTGCCGCAGCTCGCCCTCGATCCGGCCCAGTTCGGCCTCGGCGGCGGCCCGCTTGGCCTTTCCGTCGGTGCGGATCTTGTTCAGCTCGTCCAGGGTGGCAATGAGATCCCGGTTGGTCTGCTGAAGGGTTTCAATGTCCACGATCCCCCGCTCGGATTCCCGGGCGATGTCGATGGTACCCTGCTTCAGGGCGGCGGCGTTCTGCTTCAGCAGATCGTTGGTCATGTTGGTCACCGACCGCTCCGCCTCCATAGCCTGCTGGCTGTGGGCCAGGCCCAGGGCCAGGACCATCTGGTTCTTCCAGAGGGGAATGGTGTTGACGATGGTGGTCTGGATCTTCTCCGCCATGAGGGTGTTGTTGTTCTGGATCAGCCGGATCTGGGGACCCATCTGGATGGAGATGTTCCGGGTCAGCTCCAGATCATAGAGTTTCTTCTCAAACCGGTCGCACCGGTCGGCCAGGTCCCGGGCTGCCTGGGCGTCCTCGGGCAGCCCGCTGAGCTTGGCCCGGTTCTCCGCCTCCACCAGGTCTTTCTCCCGGACCTCCTGAAGCCGCTTCTTACCGGCCAGAATGTACATGGACAGTTCCTTGAAGTAGACGGTGTTCAGCTCATACATCCGGTCCATCATGGCGATGTCCTTCATGAGGGTGACCTGATGCTGTTCCAGCATTCCCTGGATCCGTTCCACGTTCTGGCTGGCGTCCTTGTACTGGGTCTTCAGCCGCTCAATGTTGTACCCCGCTTTTTTGAAAAGGCCCATGATCCCCTTGGGCTGCTCCATGGCGCTGAATCCCTGGAGCTCCGCAATAAGATCGGTGATCATGCCGCCCACTTCTCCCAGATCCTTGGTCCGGACCTTGGAAAGGGCGGTCTCAGAAAAGTCGCTGAGCTTTTTCTGACTGGCAGCCCCGTACTGGAGGACCATCTGGCTGTTGGTCACATCGATCTTCTTGGCAAACTCGTCCACCATTTTCCGCTCTTCGTCGGTGAGGCGGGTCTCCTCCACAGTGGCAGGCTCCACCACCTTGGCCTTCTCCTCCTCCGGATCCAGAGTGAGGGTGGGGGCATCCAAAGTCAAAGAGGGGGCGGGGGTCTCCTCCAGGGTCAGCTTTACTTCATCGCTCATACTATCATATCCTTTCTGAAAAATGGATTACCGACAAATTACAGGTCCTGCCCAGTCAGACCCTGGGCCCGGAGGATGGTATCCAGCACCGTGAGGTCAGTGGAAATGTCCAGACTCTGAGCGGCAAAAAGAGTGTCCAGCTGGTTCTCGAAAGCCTGGGCAATGGTCTGGGCGTTCTGATTGATCTGGTCCTTGATCCGCTGGGCGTTCTCCCCCTTCACCCCGCCCCGGACCAGCTCGGCGTAGGTGGAGAGGATCCGGACAATGTCCGGCAGGTAATGGTTGGCGAACCGGCGGACGGCGGGAGCCTTGTCCGGATGGGCTTCCACCTGGGCCAGGATGCTCCGCCCTGCCTGTTCCATCCGGTCCATATACCCGCTGAGCTGGGGGTCCGGGATGGCCTGGTTCAGGGTGTGGAGGGCGTCCAGGTTTTTCTGGATCCCCTCCAGCATCTGGTCCACATCCTCCGCCCCGGTCTGGAAGCCCACTTCCACCACCCGGTACCGGGTGGGGCAGAGGCGGCCTGCGGCCAGGTAGACCCCCAGGCTGACCAGGGCGGTAAGGCCCAGAGCCCAAAGGCGGTAGAGGGGCAAAACCAGCCCGCAGATCAGCCAGGCGGCTGCCGCCAGGTAGAGGGGCAGGACCGGCTTTATTTTCTTTTCATGAAATCTACTCATAACGACCCCCGAAAGGAGCTAAAAGGGACAGGGCACCCCCTCTCCCCCGTTGTCTCCATACTACACGATTTGATTGGGGAAATCAAGAATGAAATACCTGGGGAAAAGCCTGCCGGCAGAGGACGGCCACCCCATCCTCCTCGTCGGTGGGGCAGACGGCATCCGCTGCTTCCTTCACCGCCGGGTCGGCGTTTCCCATGGCTACCCCCAGCCCTGCATACCGGATCATGGCCAGATCGTTGCTGCTGTCCCCTGCCGCCACCAGCTGGCTGGGGGAAAGGCCCAGAGAGCCCAGGAGCCAGTCCAGGCCGGTGGCCTTGGTGGTGCCTCTGTGGACCACATCCGCCGCACTGTCAGAGTAGTAGAAAAACTGCAGATCCAGATGAGGATATTTTTCCATGAACTGCCGGGCGTATTCCCGGGACATAAGGGTGAAGGCCCCATAGGGCATCTCCACCAGATGATGGTCCATATCCTCCCCGTCCCGGCAAAGGCTGCCGCTGCCGGTGACCTGACTGTAAAAATCCCGCATAGCCTGGTAGCCCACGTAAATGTAGTAAGCGTCCGAGAAGGCAAATCCCAGGGGAAGCTCATAGTCCTCCGAGAAATCCACCAGGGCGTACATCTCCTCGGGGGTCATCTGACGGCTGTGAAGGGGGGTTCCCTTCCCGTCCAGGATCTGGCTCCCGTTGGCGCAGACATAGTAATCGGGCCGGAAGCCTCCCAGCAGCTTGGGGGAAAGGCCGCCGTAGCTGCGGCCAGTGGCGATGACCACCGGGATCCCTGCCTTCTGGAGCTGCTTCAGGGCCGACACCACCGCAGGGGAGACGGAGGGCCGGGACCCGGCCCGGAGGGTGCCGTCGAAGTCAAAGGCTGCGATCTTATACTCCATCCTTCTGCCTCCTTACAAGCCGGCCATCATGGCCAGCACCCCGGCAAAGGCCCCCATGGCCCAGAGCAGCCCGGTGATGAAGAGGTTCTGTTTCAGGCTGGGGTTGGCCCGGAAAAGGACGGCCAGCCCTACCCCGGCTCCGCTGCAAAGGCCCGCGATGACGCTGGAGAACTGGATGCTCCCGGAGAGGTAGAGTTCAGTGAGAAGCACACTGGCGGCGCAGTTGGGCAGCAGCCCCACCAGGGCGGCCAGCAGCGGCTGGGCAGGGCCCAGATGGGTGAGGAAGGCGGCGAACCGTTCCTGGCCGAAGCCCTCCACCAGCAGGTCGATGAGGATGCTGAAGGCCAGGATATAGAGGAAGATCTCCAGGGTGTGCCGGAGGGCGGCCAGCCAGATGCCGCCGCTCTCCTCATGTTCTTCGTGGCAGTCCACATCCTGGATATGGCCACTGTATCCACCCCGGAGGCCCCGGGGGATCAGCCTGGCCAAGACAAAGTCCAGCAGGATCCCGGCCAGGAGGGCATAAATCACCTTCACGGCCAGGAGAAGGCCCAGGGTAGGCCACTGGCTCGGCATACTGAAGAGGAGGGGTACCGCCTCATCGCTGGTGGCCAGAAAGACCGCCACCAGGGTGCCCAGGGTGATGACCTTGCTGCCGTAAAGGTTGGCCGCCACGGCGCTGAAACCGCACTGGGGCACACACCCCAGCACCGCCCCGGGGATGAAGCCCCACCGGCCGCCGCCTGCCAGAGCCGCCTCGATCCGGCTGCTCTGGTGACGCTCGATATATTCGATCAGGAGGTAGGCTCCAAAGAGGAAGGGGAGCATCTTGACGCTGTCGGTGCAGGCTTCCAGGAATACCTCCTGCAAAAGTTCGATCCATTGATTCATGGGTATTTGTTTCCTTTGTTCGTGAGTTTAAAAATAGCTTGTAAAAGGCGGTCTGTCCGTTGGGCAGGCCGCCTTTTGGGTTGATCAGCGATATCTTTGGAGCAGGGGCAGGGCCAGGGTGATGGCCGTCCAGGCTGCCTGATACAGGAGGAGCTGAAGGAGGCTGAGCCCGGTGAAGCTGCCCAGGCAGCAGAGGGCTACCGACAAAGCACAGCTGATCAGGACTGAGATCTCCATGGCCAAGGCGGCGGCCCGTTCTCCCTTGGCGGCACCCCAGGCCGCCAGGATCCCCCCGGCGTAGCTGGCAAAGCTGCCCATATGGATCATGCAGCCCTCGCTCTCACTGAGCCAGGCAATGTTGGGAGCCAGCTGGTCGCTCTCCTGGGCATCCAGCAGCTTGACGGTGCCGGGGAGCAGGCCATAGGTATCCTCCACCAGGGCGGCATCTACCAGGAAGTCGGTACCGGTGACCAGGAAATTGACTCCCCCGGCGTTGAGGCTGGTGAGGGCGTCGTAGGCTTCCGGGTTGGCCTTGTAGCTGACCAGGAACATCCCGAACAGCTTGCCGGACACCGCCAGATAGATGGGCCGACGGCCCCCCGTGGTATACTTCTGCTCAAACTCCAGGTCAGGGAGAGGAATGGAGTATTTCTCCATCATATAGCGGTTCCCCACAATGACCCGGTTATTCTGGATCCAGCCCAGGAACCCGGCCCCGATCTCGGCGGTCAGGTTCTCCACCGGCAGCAGGAGCCGCCGGTCATTCTGGAGGATCCCCAAAAATACGTTCCGGAGGGTATCGCACCCCTCCACCAGGATACTGGCCGCATAGACGATGGCCAGGTCGATCCGTTCCTTCTCAAAGGTTTTGATGCCGTGGAGCTTAATGCTCCCTGCGGGGAAGAGATCCCCGGTGGCCACCTGGATGGTGTTGGCGCTGCAGAGCTGCCGGATGGAGCTCCAACCGGGCACTACCGCCCCCACCCGGGAGGCGTACTTCTGCATCTGGGCCTCCGGGATGGCGGAGAGAAGGGTCCCCGCCAGAGGCCCGCCCAGGCAGAAGACTGCCGCAAAGGCGGTAAAGGCCTGTCCGGCGCTCTTCTGGAGCAGTCCGCTGATGATGGCGCAGGCCGCCGCAGTTCCCAGCAGGGCCCAGGCCAGGGTCTTGGCGGCGCCGTCGCTCTTCCGCTGGCTGAAGGTGTTGGTCAAAAATCCCCGGACCAGAACGGTGGGACGGCTGAGAAGGAGATCCGGTTTTTCCAGCTCCAGCCCCTTGGCCAGGCTCCGCACCAGCTGGTTATCCCGCAGCCGGTAGGCAGCGGCGTGGTTCACCCCGTTGCTCAACAGCTCGAAATTGTCCCGGGCCACCCGGCTGAAAAGGGTCTTTCCCATGCTGTTGAAGCAGAGAAGCAGGACCGCCACCGGGGCGTAAACCATCATTTCTCCCGGCTTGTACCAGTCTCCCTTCACCAGGAAAAGGACCAGCTGAAGGGCGCTGGCCAGGGTAGCCAGGGCAGGGATGCTGTCCGGGTTGGGCTGGCCGAAAAGCCCCTGAAATCCCCCCAGCAGGGTGCTTTGGCTCATGATGGCGGCGATGGCCAGAAGGATCAGGTTGGCCGCCAAATAGGGCTGGGGAGCATAGGCGGGATCCACCGCCGAGATGGCAGGCAGGAATCCTCCCGCTGCCAGGGCCAGGTAGAGGAGGACCACCGCCAAGGCGCCGGTGACAATGGTCCGGATCTTGAGATGGAATGCCATATCCGAAAGATCGGCGGCCACACCAGGGGCGTCCTCCGGTTTATTGTAGTCGTCCACCAGCTCGTCCGGTTTGTAGGTGTCCTCCATCTCCTCAAAGGGAGTCTGGTGTTCCGTCTCGTCCTGGGGCACTCCCAGCAGACGGGCCAATCCCTTCCGGCCGGACTTGGAGGACATCTCCTCCAGCTCGCCGGTGTTCAGCTCCTCCTGGGGCACCGGCTCCAGGGGGACGCTGTCGCTGAGGATATTCTCCGCCACCGTGTTGACGAACTGCTGTTCCGCCGTCATCTGGATGGGGGGAGGCGGAGCAGGCTGATCTTCATAAATGCCGGGATCCAGGCTCATCTCCCCGGTAGGGGTACGCCCCTGGTCCGGGGCCTGATCCTGGTAGAGGGAGGGATCCAGGTTCATCTGACCGGTGGGGACCCGCTCCTCCCCGGCGGGCTGGGCCTCCTGGAAAGCGGCCCCCAGATCCATCTCCCCGGTGGGGACCCGCTGTTCTGCCGGGGTTTCCTGGGAGACAGCCGCTCCCAGGTCCATCTGACCGGTGGGCTCCTTCTCCGGGGCCGCAGGCGCAGCCTGGGCCGGGGCGGAGGCGCCAAACTGGATCTTTCCGGTGGGGACCTTGGGCTGGGCTGCCTCGGGGGCGGAGAAGAGCCGCTTTTTCAGCTGGCCGGGGTCCACCTTCCCGAACTGGAGACTGGTCTCCCGCCGGGATTCCGCCCTTGCCCAGGCGGAGGTATAGCTGGCGTCCCGGGCGCTGGGCAGGTCGATCTCCTCGCTCCAGGCCTTCTTCTGCTCCGTAGCCGTCACCTTAGGGATGCTGGTGGTGGCGTTGTAATATTGCTGGCCCGCTACATTTTCCAGGACCTGGGGCTCCTCGGCCTCGCCGAACTGGTAAGGCTCGATCTCCAGGGGTTCCTCCTGGTCCAAGACTTCCTCCTGTACGGGTTCCTGGACTTTGGGCTCATTTTTCTTTTTCCTTCCGAAGAAGCTCCACCGCTTCTTCTTCCCCAGCTCCTCAAAGTCGGTGGTCCAGTCCCCGGTGTCCTCGAAGGCGTGATTCTTCTCCCCGGGAATCACCGAGACGCTCTTGCTGAATACGCTGCGAAACCGTTCCTCCTTCTTCAGCAGCTCGCTGGGGTCCTCCAGCAGGCCGTTGTCCTTGGCGCTGTTGAAAAAGCCGTGGACCGCATCCTGGATCACCGGCTGGGAGGGCAGACTCCCCTTCCCGGCGGCAGGCTGGGTAGGAAGCTGGACCGGGGCTGCGGTCTCCTGTCGGGGAACAGCCTGGGCTTTGGGCGCAGCCTGGACCGGTTCCTGCTTGGCCGGGGTCTTGGGAGCCGGGGCTTTGGGCTGGGTGGCAGAAGCCGCCTGCTGTTTGGGAACTGCGGCCGCCTTTGCAGGGGTCTGAGCCTGCGGGGCAGGCCGGGGGCTTGCCGGAGCCTCCTGCTTAGGAGCAGCAGCGGCCTGTGTCAGGGGTTCCTGTTTGGGGGCGGGCTGGCTGTCCCGGCTCCGCCGCCGGGGGGGAACGGTCTTCCCCATCCCCAAGCTGGCCAGGATGGCATCCACCTCATCGTCCTGCCGGGCGGTGCGGTCCTTCTCCTCCTGGGCTTTATTCCGGACATCCCGCAGGATCTCGTCCACGGATGCCTGAGATTTTTGTCTTCCCATTTCCTTCTCCTTACCCTTGGCGCTGGGTCATGATCTCGTAGAGGATCACCCCGGCGGCCACCGACACATTGAAGCTGTCCACGCCCCCGGCGCCGGGAGCCATCTCCAGGGCCACCACACCGTCGCAGAGCTTCTTTACCAGGGGGCTCACCCCGCTGCCCTCCCCGCCCATGAC
>CALXEN010000074.1 GCA_944387325.1 uncultured Clostridia bacterium
GTCATCATCCCCAAGTCCATTACCGTCCACCTGGGGGTCCCTTCCTCCAGCGCCCAGAACGTGACGGTGAGCTTCCAGAACTATATCGCCAATGTGGCCAGCAGTGAGGTCTACCCCACCTGGCCGGAGGAGGCCCTGCGGGCCAACATCCACGCCCAGATCAGCCTGGCTCTCAACCGGATCTTCACCGAATGGTATCCCAGCAAGGGATACTCCTTCAACATTACCGGCAGTCCCAGCTATGACCAGGCTTACGTCCAGGGCCGGACCGTGTTTGAGGTAATGCAGCGGCTGACCCAGGAGATCTTCAACACCTATGTGCGGCGGAAAGGGACCGTGGAGCCCTACTTCACCGAATACTGCGATGGAAAGACCGTCACCTGCAAGGGGATGAAGCAGTGGGGGACCGTGGACCGGGCCAACGAGGGAAAGAAGGCCCTGGAGATCCTCCGGTACTACTACGGCAGCAACATCGAGGTGGTGGAGACCCACAACATCCAATCCATCCCCGCCAGCTATCCCGGCAGCCCTCTTCGCCGAGGGAGCAGCGGTGAGAGCGTCCGGATCATCCAAACCCAGCTCAACCGGATCGCCAAGGACTACCCCGCCTTCGGCACCCTGACGGTGGACGGGAAGTTCGGGGCTGCCACCGAGGAGACGGTGAAAAAGTTCCAGAAGCAGTTCAGCCTCACCCAGGACGGGGTGGTGGGGAAATCCACCTGGTACAAAATTTCCTATATTTATGTGTCGGTTACCGACCTGGCCCAGCTCACCAGCGAGGGGATCCCACAGACCGGCACGGTGGCCTACCCCGGCACCGCTCTCCGCCGGGGCAGCACCGGGGCCAACGTCCGCCAGATCCAGACCTGGCTCAACGGGGTGGCAGCCACCACCGCCGGGGTCAACCCCCTGACGGTGGACGGAAAGTTCGGTCCCGCCACCCAGACGGCAGTGCGGGCCTTCCAGAAGGCCTACGGCCTGACGGTGGACGGGATCGTGGGCCGCTCCACCTGGACCACCCTGAACCAGGCTTACCTGGCCGCTACCCAGGGGGTGGCCCGGGCCCTGGACCAGGCCCCCGATCTCCCCGCCGCACCCGGAGACCAGGGCGAGACGGTGGGGGCCATCACCCAGCGGCTGGAGCTGGCGGCCTATTACCTGCCCCAGGTCACCAGCTACGGCTACACCACCCGGTACGACGAGCTGGTGTCGGAGAGCGTGACCACCTTCCAGGCCTTTATGGGCCTGCCCCAGACCGGCGTCACCGATCAGACCACCTGGGACCGGCTGGAGGAGGTCTACTTCTCCCTGCTGGAGGACGCAGTGGAGATACAGGAGGATTGAGCCATGGCCAAGATATTTGTGTACGATCAGGCAGAAAACAAAATGCTCTCCTACACTCTGGCGGAGAGCGACCCCATGCCCTACTCCACCGGCACCACCCTGCGGGTGCGGGAGTTCCGGGGGAGCAGCAAGTCCTCGATCCTCTGGACCACCACCCGGGCCATGGAGGCCTGGAATCTGACCCGGCGAGCCTACGGCAAGGGGATCTATGTAGGGTACGCCTTCAAGCGGATCTGGGAGGGGGGACACGGCACCACCAGCCAGCATTATGCCGGGGTGTCCTTTGACGTGGGCCAGAACACCACCGCCTCCGCCCGGCAGCAGATCTACAACACCGCCCGTGCCACCGGGGCCTGGGGGTATGTGGAGCCCCTCTCCCTCACCCCTACCTGGGTCCACTTTGACCGGCGGTACGGCACCCCCGCCTGCGGGGGGACCAGCGGCTACCCCACCCTCCGCCGGGGCAGCGTCAGCACCTATGTCCTCATCTGCCAGGACGCCCTCAACGCCTTGGGATACAATGCCGGGACCCTGGACGGGAAGTACGGCAGCAACACCGCCTCGGCGGTGAAGCGGTTCCAGCGGAACTTCAGCCTGACGGCGGACGGGATCTGCGGCTGCAACACCTGGAAAAAGCTGGCCGGGGCTGCCGTAGGGATCGGCCGCACTTCCACCGTGCGGGACTGAAGCCTCTTTCCGGCCTTACCCTGTATAGCTGCGCCCCCGGGAACGGTTTTCCCGGGGGCGTTTTCGCCAGAAAAACATTCTTCCGGTTTTGCCCAAAAATCTGGACAAGTTGTCCAAATTCCCCCGCCGCCCCCGGGGGGATTCGTCCATCTCACCAGTTGCGCTTGACAGCCGGGAAGGCTATAATATAAACAGCGAAAGATGGTTTTTGTTTTTAACACCTTTGGCCAGGAATATGCTGCTGCGTTTTTACCGCTGTCTGCTGTTTCAATTTGTATTCTAGGAGGATAAAACCATGCAAACTGTTGATCTGGAAAAGTACGGCATCACCGGCACAACGGAAGTTGTGTACAATCCCACCTACGAGCAGTTGTTCGAGGCGGAAATGGACCCCACCCTGGAGGGGTATGAGAAGGGTCAGCTCACCGACCTGGGCGCCGTCAATGTTATGACCGGCATCTACACCGGCCGCTCCCCCAAGGATAAGTTCATCGTTATGGACGAGAACAGCAAGGACACCGTGTGGTGGACCTCCGATGAGTTCAAGAACGACAACAAGCCCGCTTCCCAGGAAGCCTGGAAGGCCTGCAAGGAGCTGGCTCTGAAGGAGCTGTCCAACAAGAAGCTGTATGTCATGGATGTATTCTGCGGCACCAACGCCGACACCCGGATGGCCATCCGGTTCATTATGGAGGTGGCCTGGCAGGCTCACTTTGTAAAGAATATGTTCATCCAGCCTACCGCCCAGGAGCTGGCCAACTTCCAGCCCGACTTCATCTCTTACAACGCCTCCAAGGCCAAGGTGGAGAACTACAAGGAGCTGGGGCTCAACTCCGAGACTGCCGCCATCTTCAACATCACCAGCCGGGAGCAGGTCATCCTGAACACCTGGTACGGCGGTGAAATGAAGAAGGGTATGTTCTCTATGATGAACTACTACCTGCCCCTCAAGGGCATTGCCTCCATGCACTGCTCCGCCAACACCGATATGAACGGGGAGAACACCGCCCTCTTCTTCGGCCTGTCCGGCACCGGCAAGACCACCCTCTCCACCGATCCCAAGCGTCTGCTCATCGGCGATGACGAGCACGGCTGGGACGACAACGGTGTCTTCAACTTCGAGGGCGGCTGCTACGCCAAGGTCATCAACCTGGATAAGGAGTCCGAGCCCGACATCTACAACGCCATCAAGCGGAACGCTCTGCTGGAGAACGTCACCGTGGACGAGAACGGCCACTGCGACTTCAACGACGGCTCCGTCACCGAGAACACCCG
>CALXEN010000075.1 GCA_944387325.1 uncultured Clostridia bacterium
CCACCACCTCGCCGTTCCGAATCAGCACTGCGCCGATCTCGGTGAGGTACTCCACCCCGGGGTCCAGGCCGGTGGTCTCGGTGTCGAAGATGACAAACCGTCCCTTCAGGCTTCCCTTGGCCTTGCCGTAGACAATGGGGATCATATCGTCCACGAAATAAATTTCGCAGCCGTAGATGAGCTTGAAATCCGGGTCGCTGCGGTGGATGTCATCGGTGGCAAGCATAGCTTCCGGGTATCCCTGGCAGACCCCGTGGTCGGTGATGGCGATGGACCGGTGCCCCATCTTATGGGCCAGCCGGACAATGCCGCCGGGGTCGCAGAAGCCGTCCATGCTGGAGAGCTTGGTGTGGAGATGGAGCTCACACCGCTTTTCCTTTTCGGTATCGGTGCGGCGCTTCCGTTCCACCTTCAGCACGTCGTAGGGGTAGATGACGAAGTCGTGCTCATACTTGTCATAGGTGCAGTTTCCCCGCACCACCAGGGTCTCCCCGTTTTTCAGGTTGGCCCACCGGTTATACTCCTCTTCCCCATCCCGACTCATGACCTTCAGGTTGATGGAGCCCCGGTAATCGGTGATGGAGATGGTCCGGCTCTTGTTGTAGTTCCCCTTTTCCTCGCTGGCACAAATCTCTCCCCAGACGGTGATCTTGCCTCCGTCCCCCAGATCATTGAGAGGGGTGACCTCCGAGGGCTGGAAGAACCTCCCGGCAAAGAGGGTGGCAGGCTTGTCCTCCAGAGCCAGCCCGGCAATGGAGACCCGGGGGCCTTCCGCCGGGGCGGCGGTGAACTTGACCGGGGCCATCTTCCGCTCCATCCGCACCTTGGCCTTCTGGGCGGACTGGTTCTGGTCCACCTGGATCTCTACCTGGAAGGCGCCCCCCGTCCGCTGCTGAACCAGCTCCGACAGGATCCGGGGGCACTCAATGTCCTCCAGGAAATGCTTTCCCACCGGGGAGCGGAGGATGATCCTCTGCTGTTCCAGGTCCACCTCCACCCCGTCCCGGGTGAGGAACCCGTTGATGGGAAGCTGGCTCTTTTTCAGTTCCTGGAGCATCTGCCAGACGGCGGCGGGGGTCAGCTGGTCCGCCCGGAAATAGTTCTGGACTTCCACCTTGGCTCCGGCAAAGTCGGTCTGGGAGACAGACAGGGCAAAACGCTCGCACAGGCCGCTCTCCAGGGGAGCGGCGCTGCACAAGCTGATCTCAATGGTATTTTCCCTCCGGCGGTGGATCACCTTATCCACCAGCACATTGCCAAAGGCGGCCCGGAAATCCGGGTCGCCTGCAAATTGAGGGAATATGTCGGTTACCAAAAATGCCACAGAATCGGTCCTTTTCTCTTTCTGTTACAGTTTGTAAACTTCGTCCACCAGCTGGCCCACAATGTCCCCCCGGAGCATCCGGATCTTCTCTCCCCGGATGAAGAGGAGGGCCTCGTTGATCCCGCCGGCGATGCCGATGTCTGCCTCCCGGGCTTCCCCGGGTCCGTTGACCACGCAGCCCATGACGGCCACCTTGATGGGTTTCTTATACCCCTTCAGCCGCTGCTCCACCTCCTGGGCGATCTGGGCCACCGGGATATTGGTGCGCCCGCAGGTGGGACAGCTGATGATTTCGGGTCCCTGGACGGCAAAACCCGCCGCCCGGAGGATGTCGAACCCGGCCTCCACCTCCTTCTCCGGCTCGTCGGTGAGGGAGACCCGGAGGGTATCCCCGATTCCCTCCATGAGCAGGCCGCCAATTCCCATGCCGGATTTGATAAGACCCATCCGGTATGTACCGGCCTCGGTGACCCCGATGTGGAGGGGGTAATCACATTCCTCGCTGAGGAGCCGGTAAGCCTCCATCATCCGGGGCACATTGCTGGACTTGATGGAGATAACAATATTGTTGAAATCATGCTTTTCCAGCAGCCGCACATGGCCCATGGCGCTCTCTACCAGGGCCTGGGGCACCGGGGCGCCGTACTTGGCCAGGATTTCCTTCTCCAGGCTGCCGGCGTTGACCCCAATGCGGATGGGAATATTCTTCCGGTTGCAGATGTCCGCCACCTGCTTGACCCGGTCGTCGTCCCCAATGTTGCCGGGGTTGATCCGGATCTTATCCACCCCCGCCTGGGCGCAGGCAATGGCAGCCCGGTAGTCAAAGTGGATGTCGGCCACCACCGGAATATCCACAGCCTTCTTCACCGCCTCGATGACCTTCACATCCTCGGGGGTGGGGCAGGTGACCCGGACGATCTGGCAGCCTGCCTGGGCCACCCGGATGGCCTGGTCCACATTGGCCTGAACATCCTTGATGGGCTTGTTGAGCATGGTCTGGACCGCTATGGGGTTGGTGCCCCCAATGGTCAGGTTCCCGATCTTTACTTCCCGCTTCAGTTTCCGCATGAGACTGCCTTCCTTTCAGCTAAAAAACAATCGTATGAGGTCCTGGTAGCTGGCCACCAGCACCAGGAAAACCAGGGCCATCAGCCCGGCCATGTTCACAGCGTTCCGGATCCGGGCCGGGATGGGTCTCCGGGCAACCAGCTCCACCCCGGTGAAGAGGATTTGCCCTCCGTCCAGCCCGGGAATGGGGATGAGATTGAAGATGCCCAGGTTGATGGAGATAAGGATGGCCATATTGAGCACCTCGTCCCATCCCATCATCACCGCCTCGTTGATGGCGGAGACGATCCCCACCGGGCCGGACAGGTTGTTGATCCCCACCCGCCCTGTGAACAGGTCCACCAGGGAAACGAAAATGATTTTAGAGTAGTAGATGGTATATTGAATCGCTGCCTTGGGGGTGGTGAAAAGTCCCGGCTTCACCCCATACACCTGGAACCCGATGTCCAGGTAGGTGTAGCCGTCCTCCAGGGTGATCCGGTCAAACTGGACGTTCTCCAGCAGGACCTTCTCCCCGTCCCTGCGGACCAAGAGGTCAGCCCGATCATTTTCGGTGCGGGCCAGTTCATAGGAAATATCCTGATAGACAAAGCAATGGCGGCCATTCACTTCCAGAATCAGATCCCCTTCCTGGAGGCCACTGGCGGCTGCCAGACTGTCCGGATCCACATTGGCCACCTGTCGGGTGGCCAGGAGCTCCTGCCCGGAGAGAAGGATCAGAAGCAGGAAAAAGCCCAGGACGATATTCATAACAGGACCGGCCACCAGGACCAGCAGCCGCCGCCAGGGTGGGGCGTCCTCATAATAGCCGCCTGGGCCCGGCTCATACTCGGGGATCTCCTCCCCTGCCTGCCGCAGCTGCTCCTCTTCCTCCCGGCTGAGCATCCGGTTGTATCCGCCGATGGGAAGGAGCCGGATGCTGTACCGGGTCCCATTGACGGTTTTGGACCAGAGCATGGGGCCCATTCCGATGGCAAACTCCACCACCCGGATCCCGCTGCGGCGGGCCAGAATGAAATGGCCCCACTCGTGGACCAGCACCACTGCGCCGAATACCAGAATGGCCACAATGGCTGTAAGCAAACCTGTCATGAAACCTCCTTACCGGGGATCACAGATGGCTGAGCACATACTGCCGGGCCATCCGGTCACATTCGTATACGTCGTTGAGGGTATAGCCGCCGCCGTAGGAATCGGCGTCCACCACCCCTTCCACCAGACGGCCAATATCCAAAAAGCCGATCTTGTCTTCCAGGAAGAGGCGAACCGCCTCCTCGTTGGCGCCGTTGGCGGCACAGGGACCCAGTCCTCCCTTGGCAATGGCCTTTTTACAGGCGGCCAGGCACCGGAAGGTGTCCTCATCCGCCACATCAAAGGTGATCTCTTTCAGCTGGGTGAAATCCAGTTCCGGCACGGGGCTGGGCGCCCGGTGAGGCCATGTGAGGGCGTACTGGATGGGGATCCTCATATCCGGGACCCCCAGCTGGGCAATGACGGAATTGTCGCTATACTGGACCATGGAGTGGATAATGCTCTGGCGCTGGACCACGATCTGCACCTTTTCCGGGGGCAGGCCGAAGAGCCATACTGCCTCAATAAGCTCCAGCCCCTTGTTCATGAGGGTGGCGCTGTCAATGGTGATCTTGGCCCCCATATTCCAGTTGGGATGCTTCAGGGCGTCCGCCCGGGTCTTGGTGGCCAGTTCTTCCTTTTTCATACCGAAGAAAGGGCCGCCGGAGGCGGTGAGGAGAATCTTGGTCAGGCTCTTGGCGCTTTCGGTATCCTGGAGGCACTGGAAGATGGCCGAATGCTCGCTGTCCACCGGGAGCAGCTTTACCCCGTATTTCTCTACCGCCCCGGTGACCAGGTATCCCCCGGTGACCAGGCTTTCCTTATTGGCCAGGGCCAGGTCATGGCCGCTCTCAACGGCGGCCAGGCTGGCCCCCAGCCCGGCGATCCCCACCACGCTGTTGAGGACCACGTCCGGGCCTTCCATGGACGCCAGCTCCACCAGGCCTTCCGGGCCTTTCAGCAGCCGGGGAGCCCCGGCGGTGCCTGCCAGTTCCCGCTCCACCTCCTCATAGGCGGCGGGATCCACTACCGCCACCGCCTGGGGATGGAATTCCTGGATCTGTTCCAGGAGCAGCTTCACACTGCGGTTGGCGGCCAGACCGAAAACCTGATACCCCTGCATCCGGATCACATCCAGGCTCTGGGTTCCAATGGACCCGGTGGAGCCCAGAAGGGTGATTTTTTTACTCATATTGGTTTCCTCTTAAAACAGTCCAAAGTGAAGGGCCAGCCTTACAGCTCCCGCCACCAGAGGGGCAATGAAGAGCACACTGTCAAACCGGTCCAGCACTCCCCCGTGGCCGGGGAAGATATTGCCGTAATCCTTGATCTGGTGCTGCCGCTTGATGACGCTGGCGAAGAGATCCCCCACCATTCCCAGCACCGAGGCCACAGCCCCCATTGCCACCAGGGCGGGATAATACCAGCTTTCCGTCTGGGCCAGGATGGTGTCGGGGCCCATCACCGCCTTGAAGATGAGGGTGAGGATCAGCCCGCCCAGGATGCTGCCCAGCACCCCGCCAAAGGCTCCCTCCACCGTTTTTTTGGGGCTGACGATGGGGGCCAGCTTATGCTTGCCAAAAAACCGGCCGATGAAATAGGCTCCGGTGTCCCCGCCCCAGGCAAAACAGAGGCAAAGGAGGATGAAGTAGACGGCATCCTCATGGTAAGTCTCGGCAGGAAGAGCGTAAGCAAACCACCGAAGAGAATAAAAACTCAGCAGGGCAACTCCCCCGAAAAAGACCACCGAGCCCAGCTTTTCAAAGCTGATCTCCTGACTTTTCCGGATCAGGCAGCAGGCCAGATAAACCGCCATAAGGGTAACCAGGGGGATGGCGATGAGCTGCAGGGTCTCCCCTGCTGTAAGCATGACCATCATATCCACCACTGCCACCGGAAGCAGCAGATACAGTTCCTTGGTTTTAAAGCCCACCGCATGGAAGGCTTCCCAGCTGGCAATGATGGCGATAAGCCCCACCACCACCGGCAGGGCGGGAGTATGGACCCCCAGCAGCACCGTCGCCAGGATCCCGATCCCCACCACAGATGTGAGTATTCGTGTCTTCATAGATTCCTTTCCGGGTCATACCCCGCCGAAGCGCCGGCTCCGGCGATTGAATTCTTCAATGGCCCGGTCCAGGTCGTTCCGGGTAAAGTCCGGCCAGAGCACATCCATTTCCACCAGTTCGGAGTAGGCGGCCTGCCAGAGCATAAAATTGGAAAGCCGTTTTTCCCCGCTGGGACGGAGGATAAAATCCGGGTCCTTCTGGCCCCTGGTGTACATCTCGCCGCTCATGGCCTCCTCGGTGATTTGGTCAGGAGTCATCTCTCCCCGGGCCACCTTTTCCGCCAGGATCCGGGCTGCCCGGACGATTTCTGCCCGGCCACCGTAATTGACGGCAATGTTCAGGGTCATGCCGGTATTGTTCCGGGTCCGAGCCTCGATATCGTTCATGAGTTCCTGGTGCTTGGGGTCCAGGGCCGCCCGATCTCCCAGGAACACCACCCGGTTATTTTCCTTCTGGTAATCGTAGGCCTTCAGGAGGTATTCCCCGAACAGGCGCATGATGGCCCCCACTTCCTCCAGAGGGCGTTTCCAGTTTTCGGTACTGAAAGCGTAAAAGGTGACGATTTCGACTCCGATCTGGTTGCAGTACCGGGTGATATCCTGGATCCCCTCGGCACCTTTTTTAGGTC
>CALXEN010000076.1 GCA_944387325.1 uncultured Clostridia bacterium
GGCCCCCATCCCCGGCAAGCCCGCCGTGGGCATTGAGATCCCCAACCGGATCAAGACCCCCGTGGGAATCCGGGGCTTGCTGGAAAGCCAGAACTTTACCAAGTCCACCAGTCCCCTGACTATGGCCCTGGGCAGGGACATTGCGGGCAGCGCCCAGGTGGCGGACCTTTGCCGGATGCCCCACCTTCTCATTGCCGGTTCCACCGGCAGCGGCAAGTCGGTCTGTGTCAACAGCATCCTTATCAGCTTTTTGTATAAGTCCAGCCCCGAGGATGTAAAGCTCATCCTCATTGACCCCAAGGTGGTGGAACTGGCCGAGTACAACGGCATTCCCCACCTGCTCATGCCGGTGGTCACCGAGCCCAAGAAGGCCGCCGGTGCCCTGGGAGCCGCCGTGGCCGAGATGGAACGGCGGTACAAGGAATTTGCCGAGAACAACGTCCGGGAGATCAAGAGCTACAACCGGAAGGCGGCCACCACCCCCGGCATGGAGAAGATGCCCTACATTGCCATCGTCATTGACGAGCTGGCTGACCTGATGATGGTCTCAGGGAAAGAGGTGGAGGATTACATCTGCCGTATCGCCCAGAAGGCCCGTGCCGCCGGAATGCACCTGATCGTGGCTACCCAGCGGCCCAGCGTGGACGTGGTCACCGGCCTCATCAAGGCCAACATTCCCAGCCGGATCGCCTTTGCAGTCTCCAGCCAGGTGGACAGCCGTACCATTCTGGACGGAGCCGGTGCGGAAAAACTGCTGGGCATGGGGGATATGCTCTTCATGCCCATCGGCGCCAACAAGCCGGTGCGGGTCCAGGGCGCCTATGTGAAGGACGAGGAGATCGAAGCCTGTCTCTCCTTTATTAAGGAGAGCGGACAGGCCCAGTACGATGAAGCCCTCATCAGCGAGGTGGAACGGATCGCCGCCCAGAGCGGAAACGGAAAGAACGGCGGGGCCTCCGCCGGGGATGAGGATGGCGATACCGTCACCCGGGATCCCATGTTTGAGGCCGCCGTGGAGGCAGTCATCGATGCAGGGATGGCCAGCACCAGCCTTCTCCAGCGCCGGTGCAAGCTGGGGTACGCCCGGGCAGCCCGGATCATGGACGAGATGGAGCAGGAGGGGGTCATCGGGCCCTTTGAGGGAGCCAAGCCCCGGAAGGTGCTTCTGACCAAACAGCAGTGGGCGGAGCGGAAGCTCACCGCCGACAACCAGGCTCCCGATCCCAGCGAGATCTCTTTTTAAAAGGGAAAGGTGAAAGAGGATGTATATTCGTCAGATTTTTGCAAAGAAGCCCTGTGTATTCTCCATTGAGTGTTTTCCTCCCAAGGCGGCGGACAACTACCCCAAAATGCAGCAGACCCTCCGGGAAATGAAGGAACTTCACCCGGATTATATCAGTGTCACCTACGGGGCCGGGGGCACTGCCCCCGGCGGGATCTCCACCTGCCAGATCGCCTCCTTCCTGAAAAATGAGCTGGGCATCGAACCCCTGGCCCACCTGACCTGTATGGGGGCAGACCCCCGGAAGGTGGACGGGGTGCTGGACCAGCTTTTCGGGGCGGGGGTCCAGAACGTGCTGGCCCTGCGGGGAGACAAGAATCCCAATCTTCCCTTGAGCCGGGAATTTCCCCATGCCAGCGACCTGGCCGCCTACATCCGGGGAAAATACGGCAGCTTCGGCCTTTCCGGGGCTTGCTACCCGGAGGGACACACCGAAAGCGAAAGCCTGGCCCAGGACGTGGCTATGTTGAAGGTGAAGGAGGAGGCCGGGGTGAGCCATCTGGTGAGCCAGCTCTTCTTTGACAACGCCAAGTATTACCGCTTTTTGAACATGGCCCGGAAGGCCGGGGTGGACCTGCCCATCAGCGCCGGGGTCATGCCCATTGTCCGCCAGAGCCAGATCCAGCGGACGGTGGCCCTCTCCAGTGCCAGCCTCCCCAGCGCCTTTACCAAGATGATCGCCCGGTACCAGGACGATGAGGCCAGCCTTTACCAGGCCGGGATCGAGTATGCCGTCAACCAGCTGCGGGACCTGATCGAGGGCGGAGCCGACGGGGTACACCTTTACGCCATGAACAACCCTGATGTGGCCCGGCAGGTAAAACAGGGGATCGAGGACCTCCTGTGACCGGGATGATCTGCACCGGCAGCCTGCCCCTTCCGGAAAAACCGGACTATCCCCAGGCTGCCCGGTATATGGGCGTACATATTCAAGACAAAGAAACCCAGGCTCTCCTGGAACGGTGGGCTCCCTCCCTCTGGGGGGAGGCACGTCCCAGAGGGGCCTGGGTTTGTCTGCCTTTAAGTGCCCTGAAGGGCTGCCCTTTGGGCCGGGACCTGGAGGAGCACCTGGCGGGTTGCACCCACTGCCTCCTTCTGGCTCTGACCCTGGGCGCTCCGGTGGACAGCCTCATCCGCCGCCTCAACGCCACAGACCTGGCGGGGGCCCTGGCGGTGGACGCCCTGGCCAGCGCTCTGGTGGAGCAGCTGGCGGACGCTCTGGAGAAGAAGCTACGCCGGGAACTGGAGGAGGAAGGGCGCTTTCTCACCGGGCGGTTTGGCCCCGGCTACGGGGACAGTCCCCTGGAACTCCAGACTCGGGTCTGCGAAGTGCTGGATACTCCCCGGAAGATGGGGCTGACCCTGACCCCCAGCCTTCTCATGACCCCCACCAAAAGCACCACCGCCCTGCTGGGAGTGAGTGACCATCCCGTCAAGGGAAAACAGGCCGGGTGCGGCCACTGTAAACTGAGAGAAACCTGCGAATACAGAAAGAGAGGGACACACTGTGGAGTGGAAGGAATGGATTGACCGCCGCCGGTATATCATCCTGGACGGAGGGATGGGCACCATGCTCCAGGCCCGGGGACTCCCCCTGGGGGCCCGGCCCGAGCTGCTGGCTTTGGAGGACCCGGAAATGCTCACCCACATTCACCGGGAATATGCCCAGGCCGGGGCAGATATTATCCTGGCCAACACCTTCGGAGCCAGCCCCCGGAAGCTGAGATCTACCGGATACAGCCCGGAGGAGATCATCCCTGCCGCCATCCGGGCCGCCCGGAAGGGGACGGAGGGGACCGGCGCCCTGGTGGCCCTGGACGTGGGCCCGCTGGGAGAACTGCTGGAGCCCGCCGGGAGCCTGACCTTTGAGGAGGCCTACGACAATTTCCGCCAGGTGGTGCTGGCCGGAAAGGAGGCGGACCTGATCCTCATTGAGACCATGACCGACCTCTACGAGCTGAAAGCCGCCCTCCTGGCTGCCAAGGAAAATACCAGCCTGCCGGTGCTGGTGAGCATGAGCTTTGAGGAGAGTGGCCGGACCTTTACCGGCTGCACCGTGGAGAGCTTTGGCGTCACCGCCGCCGCCCTGGGAGCGGACGGGGTGGGAATCAACTGCTCCCTGGGGCCGGCCCAGATCCTCCCCTTTGCACGGCGGCTCTGCGGGGTATTGCCGGCGGACCTGCCGGTCTTTATCAAGGCCAATGCCGGGCTGCCCCGGGCAGACGGCAGCGGGTACGACGTGACCCCGGAACAGTTCCGGGACCAAATGCTGGACTACCGGGAGCTGGGGATCAGCGCCCTGGGAGGCTGCTGCGGCACCACCCCGGCCTTCATCCGTCTGCTGAAGGAGGCCTTCGGATTCCTGACACCGGCCCCCCGTACCGGAGATACCCGGAGCTGGCTCTGTA
>CALXEN010000077.1 GCA_944387325.1 uncultured Clostridia bacterium
GCCGGGATGTCTCTGCTGGCCCAGGGGTGCATTGGAGTGCTATTCCTGGTCAGCGGAAAAATTGCAGGGATAACCGCTCCCATCCCCCCGGAACTTCCCGGCTGGCTTTTGTGGGGGACCCTGGGGGGCATCTCGGTCTGCGGGGTGCAGCTTTTTATCAGCCTGATCATCCGCCCCTTTGCGCCCCCGGTGGCCTTTGGCCTGTGCGGCGGAATCCTGGGACTTATGCTCACTGCCCAGGGCTGGGGATACGCTTTTCCCTATTCCCTGCTCTGTCTGGGAATGCGGGCCAACAATCCCCAGATGCAGCTGGACCTGGTTCCCTTCCTTCTTTCAGCCCTGGGCTGCCTTGCACTCTTTGCAGCCCTTGCCCTGGGATATCTCCGCAGGTGGGATGGAATCACCGAATAGAACTAAAAGGGACGGCCCCCGGCAGATCGCCGGGGGCCGTCCCTGATTTTGTATGGTTATCGTTCACAGCTGTCTCCACCGCAGCAGCCGCAGCCCAGGGGGGCCGAGAGAAGGAATCCGATTACCCCCACATAGGCCATGGTGGTGAAGGGGCTGGAGGTGATGGCACAGCTTCCAGTGGAGCAGCCCACCAGATAATAGTAAGCCAGACCCGCCAGGGCGCCGCCCAGGGTGAAGAGGGCAGGACGAAGAAGCTTTTTCAGGATCGCTTTCATGGGAAGGGGCCTCCTTTGTTTTCTTTGCCTCCAGTATACCCGGTTTCGGTCCCTTCTTCTGTGACCAGTTCACCCTGGCATTTTACAGGACAGGGCCCCGTTACCGCATCCCGCCATCTTCCGTATCCTCAGAAGGAATTTCTGAAGGGTGGGGCGGCTCAAGGTCCGGAGGGGTTCATTTCAGCCGTCCGTAATACATATCCTGGAAAATTCCCGGTGTCTCCACTAGTTCCTTATAGCTGTCCTCCTGGACCAGCTTTCCCTTATCCATGACCAGAATCCGGTGGGCGTTTTGCAGGGTGGTCAACCGGTGAGCGATGGAAAGGACCGTCATTCCCGTCTCTCTTTGGAGCCTCTCGATCTGGTTCTGAACAAACCGCTCCGAGGTATTGTCCAGGGCCGAGGTGGCCTCGTCCAGAATCAGGAGCCGGGGACGGCGGAGGAAAATCCGGGCCAGGGCGATCCGCTGCCGCTGGCCCCCGGACAGGTTGCTTCCCCCCTCCGAGAGGATGGTGTCCAGACTCTGGGGCAGGCTGTCCAGGAACGCTCCCAGGCAGGCTCTTCGGGCGGCCTGCTCCACTTCCTCCGGGGCAGGGGTCTCCTTGAGGCCGTAGCAGATATTCTCCCGGATGGTTCCCGCTATCAGGAAGGGGGTCTGGGGCACCAGGGTAATGACCCGGGCCAGTTCCTCCCGGCTCCAGGATCCCATATCCCGGCCCTCCAGTCGCAGGGTCCCCTGGCAGGGCTCCAGCCGACAGATGGCCTTGATGAGGGAGGATTTCCCACAGCCGCTGGGCCCAGCCAGCCCCAGCAAGGTACCTTGTTCTACCTTCAGGTCGATTCCCCGGAGCACCTCCCGATCCGGGCGGTAGGCCAGCGGCAGGCCCTCCAGTTCCAAGAGGGGAGCCTGGGGTTTAGTCCCGGAGGGGGACAGGGTGATTCTCCGGTAGGAAAAGTCCGAAGGAAGGTGGACCATCCGGAAAAAGTCCTGGGCCAGGATCATGCTTTCGGAGAGCTCGTCCAGGATCCGGTGGAGTTCCTCCAGGGGTTTCAGGAGCTGGTTGAAGCAAAGGTAGGCGGTGAGGACCGCCCCCACCGTGATAAGGCCCCGGGTGGCCAGCCAGGCGGAGACCCCGATCATAAGGACGGTAAAAACCACCTGGTTGAGGAACTTCAGCAGATCATACCCGGCCATGGCCAGGTGATGGGACATTTCCCGGGCCCGGAGGGTCTCGGATTTCCGGTCGAACCGGTCCACCTCCGCCGCCACGCTGTCGGTGACCCGGATCACCTGGATCCCCCCCAGCAGCTCCACCAGAGAGCCGTCCATGGCGGCCTTGGTGTCCAGCAGGTCCACCCGGATCCCCCGCTGGGTGTGGATCTGCCGCAGGACGATGGCCACCCCGATGGGGATGACCAGGAGCATGGGCAGAGCCAGAAACACCGGCAGGGTGGTGAAGATGACGGCCATCGCCGCCAGGCTGTTGAATATGGCAGGGGCGAAATCCATGAACAGGAGTTTTTCCATCCGGACCGTCCCCTCCAGGCACCGGTTGAGCCGGCCATGGATGTTTCCGGTCATATTCTCCCGGTAGAAGGAGAGGGGGGCTTTCAGCAGGGAGGCGATGGCAAGGCCCCGGGCCTTTTTCTCGGTTTTGGTGGCGGTATCCTCCACCAGAAGCCGGCGGAGAAGGATGACCACCTGGTTGGACAGGTTCACCACCAGGATGACCCCCAGCACCGGCAGGACCTTTACAAACTGGATCCGGTCCCGGAGGAGGATATCATCGGTGAGCCAGCCGATGGCCTTGGGGGTGACCTGGGTGAGCACCGCTGACAGGGCCATGGCCAGAAGGATCAGGAAAAAGTTTCCTTTCTGACGGCTGTCCAGCAGGGCGTACAGTTCCCCTGCCAGCTTCCGTGATTCCGCAGTCTGTTTCATATATACTTCCCTGGCCTGGAAGTGGTCCGGGCAGGACTGGATTCTGATCCCATTATATTCCTCTTCCGCCCCTCCCCGCAAGGACGTTTTCCCCAAAAAAGCGCCCCCGATCCGGACGGATCGGGGGCGTTGATGGTGCAATGGGTC
>CALXEN010000078.1 GCA_944387325.1 uncultured Clostridia bacterium
GTCTTTCCATGGTCCTCCTCTGCTTTTCCCCCATCCTTATGGAGCGGGCCATCCGTCACACCGCACTGGGATCCCAGTGGCTGATCCTCCTGGCCCTCTACGGCTACCTCACCTGCCGGGAGAAGGGATACCCCCGGTATCCCTTCCTGTTCTGGGTGCTGGCCGCCCTGGCCATCTGCCTCCATCCCTACTTTGTTCCCTTGGTGTTCATCTTCGCCCTGGTCACCGCCCTCAACGGCGGCCTTTCCACCCGGCGGTGGGGTCACTTTCTGGGAATGTTTGCCGGGAACCTGATCACCTGCGCCGGGGTCGGCGTGCTTTTCGGAGTCCTGGGCTCCGGGGTGGAATCTTCCCGGTGGGGATTTGGATATTTTTCCATGAACCTGAATGCCCTTGTGAACCCTCTCAGCTCAGGGGGATACAAGTGGTCCTCCTTCCTGCCGGTCCTGCCCCAGACCGGCGGCAACTATGACGGCTTCAACTATCTGGGGCTGGGCCTTATGGTCCTCATCCTGTGGGGATTGGGGAGATCCCTGGCAAAGGGCACCCTGAAGAACACGCTGCTCTCCCACGCCTTTTTCCTCCCCGCCACGGCAGGGATGCCCCTCTTCCCCCTGAGCAACGTGGTCACCCTCAACGGCCGAGAGCTTTTCACCATCCCCCTGCCGGAGTTTCTCCTTTCCCTCTGCGGCATCTTCCGGGCCAGCTCCCGGATGTTCTACGCCGTGTATTATTCTCTTGTAATCTACGCTTTGTATTCCGTCTATCCCTCGGGGGAGAAGTCCGCCAAGGGGTGGGATCCCTGGCGGACCGCCGCCCTGGGGTTGGCCCTGGTGGTGGTTATCCAAGGGGCAGATCTGTGGCATGTTTTCCCCGAAAAGCGGGCAGAGATGGCGGAAAAGATGGACGTTCCCTCCCTGTTGGAGGATCAAAATCTGGAACAGCGGCTAAAAGAGTATTCCTATCTGGCCGCCGACCCGGCCTTCACCGTCTGGGATACGGACGCCAGGGTGGCTTCGGTTCTGGCGTTGAAATATGGTCTGACCATCCTGTTTTCTGTGGCCAACTCGGGGGATTATTCCCAGGCTCAAGGCTTGGCCGAAAGCCGGTGGGCTGACCTGCAGGCTGGCAGTCCGCAGCCCGACACCGCTTTCGAGACCCATGATCCGAAGCTGGTCCAGGCTGTGGTCCAAGCCAATCCGGGGCTGGAGGTCTATGAGGGGGACGGGTTCTGGTTCCTCTTCCCTGCCCGGTAATACAAAATTCCCTGAAAAAAAGCAGATCCGGCTTTCCCTGCCGGATCTGCTTTTTGTTCTGTCTGTTATTCAAGTGAGGGGAACCGGTCACCGCTCCAGGGGCTGGAAGTAGCTGCTGTACTCGGGGGAAAACATCTTCCCCCCCAGGCGGCGGACCCCTCCGTAAAGGTGCCGGGTCAGGAGGTCCTCAATGGCCTCCTCCTTCCGGGTGTCAATAAGCTCCATCATCTCGGTGTGCTCCCGGAGAACGTCGGGGACGTTCTCCCCCGCCAGGATATCCAGCCGGATGAACCGGGAATAATCGGCCTGGGGATCGGTGAGTTCCTTCCAGAGGAAGAGCTTGTCGGTGACCCGGAACCAGAGCTTATGCATATCCAGGTCCTTCCGGAGAAACTCGTTCAGGTCAAAGTCCGGATCGTTCCGCTTTTCCCCCGCCTGGCAGAGGACCTCCAGCAGGTACCGGGCCTCCTCCACCTGGGCGGGCTTGGCGATCCGGATGAAGTCCCGCAGAACCATGCACTCAATGGCCACCCGGCGGTAGATCAGCTCGTTGGCGATCTTCAGATCGATGGGGGTGACCAGAGTCCCCTTGCAGGGGACAATCTTTACAAACCGGTTTTGCTCCAGCCGCTGAAGCACGCTGCGGATGGGGGTACGGGAGACCCCGAACCGCTTGCAGAGGCTGTTTTCACTGAGCATCTCTCCCGGCCGGATCCGAAGCTCTGCGATCTCCTGTTCCAGGATCTTGTAGATGGCATCGGCGGAATGTTCAACCTGCATACGGGTACCTCTCCTTGTCCCTTGGGACCTGTGGTCCGAAAAGGAATAATACAGCATAATAGTATTCCAATCCGGCTTTTTTGTCAACGGCGGCAATTTCCCGGAAAATCCAACCTGTATACAGGTTACAAACTTTTCTTTGCTCCTTTGTGCATATCGGCGATTTTTTCCAGAAATTTTCACTAATTCCAGGCTATTTTTGTTCATGTTTTTTATTTTTGCAGGATTTTTTTGTTGGATTTGATGGAATCGCCTATATACAAGGGAAAAATCAGGGGTTGAAAAGACAGGGTCTATTTGGTATTATGAGGGCAAGAGAACGAGGGCTGTATACAGGTTGCCCTCATGTGAATCATTTAAGGAGGAACTATCATGAAAAAACTGCTTGCTTTGCTGCTGGCACTGGCCATGGTCCTGTCCCTGGCTGCCTGCGGCAACACCGCACCTGCCGAAGATGCTCAGCAGCCTGCCGACTCCACCGGCGACGCCGCCGGGGGTTCCACCGCTGCCGAGGATCCCTACGCCGAG
>CALXEN010000079.1 GCA_944387325.1 uncultured Clostridia bacterium
CCTGGGTCGTGGAGACCAGGCCCACGTTCTGGCTGAGGGAGGTGGTGGGGGGAACGCCGCAGATAGCGGCAAAGGTGGAGCCCATGCCGGCACAGGCCACGCCGCCGGAAAGCTCCTTGTCGGTGGCTTCCCGGTCCATCCCTCCCATGATAACGCCGGAGATATCCCCCACCGTCTCCACGGCGGTGACGATGAACATGATCATCACCGGCAGGATAGCCCGCAGGTCAAAGACGATCTCCACCGGCATGAGCTCGGGAATGGCGAACCACTTTGCCTGGGCCACGGTGTCCCAGTTCAGGACCCAGGCCTTGGTGTACTCCACCCCTTCGGCGGTGACGCCGGTGGTGGGAAGGACCATCCCCATGATTCCGGCGGCAATGTAGCCGGCCACGATCCCCACCAGGATGGCGGAGGAGCCCAGGAAGCCCTTGCAGGTATGCTTGACTGCCAGGATGACCACCAGCACAAAGATGGCCAGGAGGAGGTTCTCCACCGAGCCGAAGTCAGCGGCGCCGCTGCCGCCTCCGAAGGAGGCAACGCCCACCGAAATAAGGCTGAGACCGATGGACAGCACCACGGTGCCGGTGACCACCGAGGGGAAGAACTTCCGCAGAGGCTTCAGGAAGAAGCCCAGCACCGTCTCAAAGAGGCCGCCCAGGATGGAGGCTCCCATCATGGCCCCGTAGGCGGTGAGGCCGCCTCCCATGGAGGCTGCCACCGAGTTGAAGACTCCGATGAAGCCGGAGGAGGTGCCCATGATGATGGGCACCCCGCCCCCGATGGGGCCCAGGGGGAAGAGCTGGACCAGGGTGACCAGCCCTGCCACCAGCATGGCGTTCTGGAGCAGGGTGACCTGGAGGCCGGCGAACTCGCTGCCGGCCAGGCCGCAGGCTCCGGTGATGATGAGGAGGGGGGTCAGGTTCCCCACGAACATGGCCAGCACGTGCTGGAGACCCAGGGGGATGGCCTGGGCCAAAGGCATCTTGCCCTCGAAGCGGAAGGCTTCGGAGGAGAGCTGATTTTTGGAATTCATAATTTCCTCCTAACGAGTAACAGACTTATGCCCCGGGAAATGCCGCTCTCCCGGGGCTTTTTGTGCGGTACTATTTTACGGCAGGAGGCAAAATCCTGTCAATGCCTTTGCCAGGAGGAGAAAAATCTCTGGCGGTTGTGCCAGAATTTTCAACCTTTTTCTCCCCCGCCTTGTCCTTGTTGCAGGGAAAAAGGGCGGAAAAGTCAGACTTTTTTTCGCCTGTCTTTTCCGCCCTTCCGGTCATTCTGCGGCACGCACCCCGGTCATGGTCTGTTCCACGATGCTGTCCATGATCTCCCGGCTCATGGTGCCGGAGAGGTATCCGAAGACATTTCCCTCCCGGTCGATCATAAAGGTGGTGGGGAAGCTGTTCACCCCGTAGGCCAGAAAGAGCTCCCCGGTGGCGTCCATGAGGACCGGGTAATCATACCCGTTCTCCTCCAGGAAGGCGGCGATCTCTTCCTCCGTCTTGTCGTCCACCGGGTAAAGGCTGTCCGGGTCCTTGGGGGCGGCCACCCCCAGCACCACCAGGTCTCCGGCGTTCTCCTCCCAGTCCTCATAGAGGGCCTGGAGGTCGGGCATCTCCATCTTGCAGGGACCGCACCAGGTGGCCCAGAAGTTGAGGAGGATGGTCTTTCCCTCATAGTCCTCCAGGGAGTGGGTGTTCCCAAACTGATCGGTGAGGGTGAAGCCGGGAGCCGCCGGAAGGGTCTCCTCCTCCGGCTGGGAGTCGGATTCCGGCAAGGCTGTCTGGTCCTCCTCCTGAGCAGGGGCGGCGGTGGCCTGGGGCTGGGCCAGGGCGTCGGAGAGGGTGGTCATCTGCCCCGACAGGAGCAGGAGCCCCATGAGGATGAGGACCACTCCCCCCGCCTTGGCGGTGTACTCCAGCCACCGGCTGTGGCTTCGGAAAAAGGCCAGGAGCCGCTGGGTGAAGAGCCCCACCAGAAGGAAGGGGACCACAAAGCCCAGGGTGTAGAGGGTCATGAGGAAGAGGGCCCGGCCCTGGCTCTGGGAGGAGCCCGCCAGAATGAGAACGCTGGTGAGGGCGGGACCCACGCAGGGGGTCCAGGCGAAGCTGAAGGTGAAGCCCATGACCAGGGCGGGCGCCGGACCCATGGCCCACCGGTCCAGCCGGAAGGGGAGGCGCAGTTCCCGGGAAAAGCCGGGGCCGAAAAGCTGCCACAATCCCATGGCCAGGATGACCAGTCCCCCTGCCAGGGTGAAGGCATGGGTGTACCGGTTGAAGAACCGGCCCAGGGCGGTGACCCCGAAGCCCAGGAGGAAGAAGGCGAAGCTGATCCCCGCCACAAAGAAGAGGGTGTTCACCAGGGTGCGGCGGCGGCTCTCCCTCTCCCCGGCATCCCGGGCGCCCCCGGCCAGGTATCCCAGGTAGAGGGGGACCAGGGGAAGAACACAGGGGGAGAAAAAGCTGAGGAGCCCCTGGGCCAGAACGGCCAGGGCGGAAACGCTGGTTTGCAGGTCAAATCCCATAAAAAATCCTTTCCGGGGCGGAGGCCCCTGGGAGCTGTGGTTTATTTCTATGCCAGAAGTATACCACACCGGAAGCCCTTTGTGCGTGACCCATTCACCCTTGTAAACCTGGGAAGGGTTGGTTTATAATGGAACCAGGAAAAATGTGATTGAAAAGCGAGGTGCAAGAACCATGACAGAATTACAGCGGCAGCGGAACCGGGTGCTGGCCCCCCAGATCATCAAGGCCCTCCGGCAGCGGAACATGGAGGGCCGGTTTGCCGAGACCAGGGAGGAGGCCCTGGCCATGGCCCTGGAGCTGATCCCGCAGGGCGCCACCGTGGGCTGGGGCGGGGTGACCAGCGCCCAGGAGATCGGGCTGATCCAGGCCCTCCGGGAGGGGGATTACCGGCTGCTGGACCGGGAGAAGGCAGACCCCGCCGCCATCCCCGACCTCTACCGGCAGATCTTGTCCGACTGCGATTTCTTCCTCACCAGCGCCAACGGGATGAGCGAGGACGGGGTGATGGTGAACATTGACGGAAACTCCAACCGGGTGGCGGCCATCGCCTTCGGGCCCCGGCAGGTCATCGCCATTGTGGGGATGAACAAGGTGGTCCACTCGGAGGAGGACGCCTACCGCCGGGCCAAGTACCTGGCCGCCCCCATCAACGCCCAACGGTTCGGGCTGGACACCCCCTGCGCCAAGCTGGGGAAGTGCGCCAACTGCACCCACGAGCAGTGTATCTGCTGCCAGATTTTGGTGACCCGGTTCTCCCGGGTGAAGGGCCGGATCCAGGTGATTCTGGTGAACCAGGACCTGGGCTTCTGAAAAATCCATCTCCAACGGGGAGGGCCCGCCGGAATTTCCGGCGGGCCCTCCTTTTTGGTTAATTCAATGGAAAATCTTCCTCCCCGCTCTCCCGGCAGGCCTGAATAAACCCCTCCATGGCGGGGGTGCGGTATTTGTGCCGGTGGAGGATCAGCTCGATGGGCCGGAGGATAGGCAGTCCCTCCACCTCCAGCACCGTCAGCTCCCCCCGCTCCAGCTCCCGCCGGATCATGAGGGAGGAGAGGACGGCGATCCCCCGCCCTGCCGCCGCCCCGTTTTTGATGGCCTCGGTGTTGGTGCAGTTCCAGCTCCGGGTAAGCTGGATCCCCCGCTGTCGGAAAAGCTGCTCCACCTGGTTCCGGTCCACGCTGCCGTGCTCCCGGGAGAGGAATTCCTCCCCTTCCAAATCCTCCAGCGTCAGGGGGCCCCGCCGGGCCAGGGGGTGGCCCGGGGCGCAGACCAGGCAGAGCCGGTCGGTGAGGATGGGGGTGCGGATCAGGTCCGGGTGGCGGGTGAGCCCCTCCACCAGCCCCAGGTCCACCCGGTTGGAGAGGACCATCTCCTCAATGACCGAGGTGTTGTTCACCTCCACCTGCACCTGGCAGTCCCGGAGGGCAGAGGCCGCCCGGTCCAGGATGGGGTTGATGAGGGAGGTCCCCACCGTGACGCTGCACCCGATCCGCAGTTCCTGGGGCCGGTCAGGGCTGCGGAGGGCCCGCTCCATCCGGTCGAAGCTGTCCAGCACCTGCCGAGCGTAGGAGAGGAGAAGCTCCCCCTCCCGGGTGATATAGAGCCGCTGGGAGAGCCGCTCGAACAGCCGGACCCCGTAATAGGTCTCCAGCTCCTTCACCGCCTTGCTCACGGTGGGCTGGGACAGGTAAAGCCGGGCCGCCGCCCGGTTCATGGAGCCCTCCTGGGCCACCGCCGTAAAGATCCGCAGATGCCGGATGGTCATGGGGTTCCCTCCCGTTATTTCTATTTATAATAAGCTGTCGATTGATGATTCTGTTTTATTATAACATATGACAAGACTCCGGGCAAAACAAAAAGCCCCCGTTCCGGTGAACGGAGGCGAAAAAAGAGCCTTGTCGGCCCCCTCGTGGAGAGGCAAAGGGTCGGGAAGGTCAGGCCAGGCCCACCAGGCCGGGAAGGAGGTAGCAGAGGGTGCCCACCACCCCGCTGCCCAGGATAATGAGGACGGCGCTGACTTTATATTTCCGCACAATGTAGAGGCTGGCCAGGAAAATACCCAGTTCCACCACCCGCAGGTTGGACAGGGAAATGTGGAACAGGTCGCTCTGGAAGAGGCCCAGCAGCAGGATGGAGAGACCGGCGGAGCCGATCATGGCCACCACGGCGGGCCGCAGGGCCCCCAGCACCACCTGGACCCCGCCCACGGTGCGGTACTTATAATAGAAGTGGGCCAGGGTGTAGCAGATGATGAAGGAGGGAAGGATGCACCCCAGGGTGCAGAGGAGCACCCCTCCCACGCCGCCCAGGCGCATCCCCACAAAGGTGGAGGAGTTGATGGAGATGGGCCCCGGGGTCATCTCGGCCACGGTGATCAGGTCGGAGAACTCCGCCAGGGTCATAAGCCCATACCGGTTGACGATCTGGTCCTGGATCAGGGGGATGGCAGCGTAGCCGCCTCCCACACTGAACATTCCCACCTGAACGAAGGCCAGGCAAAGTTTCAGCAGCAGTTCCATATCAGGCACACTCCTTTCCCTTGGCTTTGGTTTTATGGAGGGACCAGGCCAGGTCCAGCAGACCGATGGCCAGGCAGCAGAGGATGACCACCATGGCGCTGATCCCCAGTACGCAGGTAGCAAAGAAGGCGGTGACCATCATAGCAATGTAGAGGGTCCGCCGGGTCTTGAGCACATTCCCCGCCAGGTTGATGACCACGTCGGCAATGACCGCCGCCACCCCAGCCCGCATGACCTGGAGGGCAATGGCGATGACCGGGTTGGTGCGGAACTGGTCGTAGCAGAGGGAGATGAGGGAGATGATGATCATGGGGGGCAGGATGGTGCCCAGCACCGCCGCCAGGGAGCCCACAAACCCGAACATCTTATACCCGATGATGACCGAAGCGTTCACCGGCAGAGGGCCGGGGGCAGACTGGGTGATGGCGGTGACGTCCAGCATCTCGTCCTCCTCCAGCCATTGCAGCTCCTCCACAAATTTCTTCTTCATAAGGGAGACGATGACGAAGCCCCCGCCAAAGGTGCAGGCGCTGAGCATGAACATGGATCTGAGGAGCACGAACAGTTTCTTCAGATCCAGCTTTTTCTGATCCTGTTTCATGGATTCCTTCCTCTCTTTTCCGGTTTTGTCCTGGAACAGTATAGCACCAGATGCTCTATTTGAAAAATATATATGTTTCATAATAGTTATAGTTATTTGGAATATGTCTTTTTACACATTATAGAATGTGCCGGCAGCCAGGTCCCCCTTCTCTTCCCGGAAGAAGGCCGTCCGGAAAAACTGTGTTCAAATGATTACAAAAAAGAAACGATTCCAACCCGTTTCTCTTTTCCCCGGAGAAAGATGCACAAACCAATCTTTTCCATTTTGTGATTTGCAACAAATTTCATTAAAATTTTAAAATTCCCCTTGAAATTTTAGTGAAAAAGGTGCATGATTGGTACATGATCCGGTTGGAAATCTTTCCAACTCCAACCAAGTATGGTGCCAACCTGATGGCATATTTTTTTAAGGAGGATAACAGTTATGAATGCAAAGAAGATCATTGCTCTGCTCATCGCTTTTGCCATGGCAGCTGCACTGTTGGTAGGCTGTGGTTCCACCACCACTACCACCACCGATGACAGCGGTTCCGGCGATGCAGCAGCCACCGGGGCTTCCGGGAAGGTATATTACCTGAACTTCAAGCCCGAGCAGGACCAGCAGTGGCAGGACCTGGCCGCTTCCTACACCGAGCAGACCGGCGTGCCTGTGACCGTGGTCACCGCCGCTTCCGGCGAGTACGAGACCACCCTTATGAGCGAGATGGCCAAGAGCGACGCTCCCACCCTGTTCCAGGTAAACGGACCTGTTGGTCTGGCCAACTGGAAAGACTACTGCTACGATCTGTCCGGGTCCGATCTGGTCAATGAGCTGACCAGCGACACCTACGCCCTGAAGGACGGGGATGCCGTTCTGGGCGTTGGCTACGTCATCGAGTCCTACGGCCTCATCGTCAACAAGACCCTGCTGGAGCAGGCCGGCTACACCATCGAGGACATCAACAGCTTCGAGACCCTGAAGGCCGTGGCTGAGGATATCACCGCCCGTTCCGACGAGCTGGGCTTTGCCGCCTTCTCCTCCGCCGGCATGGATGGTTCCTCCGACTGGCGGTACAAAACCCACCTGGCCAACCTGCCCATCTACTTTGAGTACCAGGCAGACGGCATCAGCTCCACCGACGCCATCAAGGGCACCTACCTGGACAACTACAAGAACATCTTTGACCTGTACATCAACAACTCCACCTGCGATCCCACCCAGCTGGCCGGCAAGACCGCCGACGACAGCCGGAACGAGTTCCTGGCAGGGGAAGCCGTCTTCTATCAGAACGGCTCCTGGGAGTACGTCAACCTGACCGGTGAGAACGGCTTTACCGACGACGACCTGGCCATGATCCCCATCTACATCGGAGTGGGCGACGAGGCCAACCAGGGTCTGTGCACCGGCACCGAGAACTACTGGTGTGTCAACAGCACCGCTTCCGAGGAAGACATCCAGGCTACCCTGGACTTCATGACCTGGTGCGTCACCTCTGAGGAGGGCACCAACGCCATGGCCAACGAGATGGGCTTTGTTATCCCCTTCAAGGGCGCTGCCGAGTCCACCAACCTGTTTGTAAAGCAGGACCAGGAGATGACCGCCGCCGGTAAGGTTCCCGTATCCTGGAACTTCACCACCATGCCTTCCGAGAACTGGAAGAACGGCGTGGGCTCCGCCCTCACCGCCTATGCTGCCGGCACCGGCACCTGGGATGATGTGGTCACCGCTTTCGTAGACGGCTGGGCTACCGAGGCCGCTCTCAGCGCAACCGCCGGCTGATCCGTGTACACCAACCCAACACCAAGGGTAATACCATGCGGGAGGGGCGGGCGAGTATCGCCCTCCCCTTCCGCTTTTTTTACAAAAGATAGGGAATGATGTTATGGAAAAATCCATCCGAAAATTCTGGCCCGTCTTTGTTCTGCCCACCCTGCTGGCCTTCGTCATCGGATTCATCTGGCCCTTCATCTGGGGCATCGGACTTTCCTTCTGCCAGTTCATCACCGTCAGCAAAGTGACCTTTGTGGGATTCCAGAACTATCTCAGCGTCTGGGCCGACACGACCTTCACCCACGCCTTTGTCTTTACCGCCGCCTTCACGGTGGTGTCCACCGTCCTCATCAACCTGTGCGGGTTCGGGCTTGCCCTCCTTCTCACCCGGCACATCAAGGGGACCAACGTTTTCCGCACCGTCTACTTCATGCCCAACCTCATTGGGGGCGTGGTCCTGGGCTACATCTGGCAGACCCTTTTCAACGGAATCCTGACCATCCTGGGCAAGCCCCTCATCACCCTCAACGCCACCTACGGTTTCTGGGGCCTCATCATCCTCATGTGCTGGCAGCAGATCGGCTACATGATGATCATCTACATCGCCGGGCTCCAGAACGTTCCCCCCGACCTGATCGAGGCCGCCAAGATCGACGGGGCCAACTCCCGCCAGATCCTCTTCAAGGTGAAGATCCCCATGGTCATGCCCAGCATCACCATCTGCACCTTCCTCACCCTCACCAACTCCTTCAAGCTCTTTGACCAGAACCTGTCCCTGACGGGAGGCGAGCCTGCCAAGTCCACCATGATGCTGGCCTACAACATCTACGATACCTTCTACGCCCGCAGCGGCGCCCAGTGGAAGGGGATCGGCCAGGCCAAGGCTGTGGTGTTCTTCCTGGCCGTCGTCGTCATCGCCCTGGTCCAGCTTCGGATCACCCGTTCCAAGGAGGTGCAGCAGTAATGAGCGCTACCAAAGCGACCCGCCGGGTAAACGCCGTACTCTCGGTCCTGTTGGCACTCCTCTGCGTGGCCTATGTTTACCCCATCTTTTTGATCTTCATCAACTCCCTCAAGACCGAGCGGGCCATCACCACCGCCACGGTGTTTGACCTGCCCATCGCCGAGACCTTTGTCAAGTTCCAGAACTACATCACCGGCATCACCTCCATGAACTTTTTGCAGTCCTTCTGGTACAGCCTTTTCATCTCGGTGTCCTCGGTCTTCCTCATCCTGCTCTGCTGCTCCATGTGCGCCTGGTATATCACCCGGGTGAAGGGGAAGCTGTCCAGCGGGATGTACTATCTCTGCGTTTTCAGCATGGTGGTCCCCTTCCAGATGGTCATGTTCACCCTGGCCAAGACCGCCGATACCCTGAAGCTGAACAACCCCTACAACATCTGCATCATCTACCTGGGCTTCGGCGCCGGGCTGGCGGTCTTTATGTTCACCGGATTCATGAAGTCCATGCCGGTGGAGATCGAGGAGGCCGCCATGATCGACGGCTGCAACCCCCTCCAGATCTTCTTCCGGGTGGTCTGCCCCATCCTGAAGCCCACCATGATCTCCACCGCCATTCTGGAGGTCATGTGGGTCTGGAACGACTACCTCCTTCCCACCCTGGTGCTGGACATCAAGTCCTACCGGACCATTCCCATGGCCATCCAGTATTTCCGGGGCAGCTACGGCAAGGTGGAGATGGGGCCCATGATGGCCTGCATCATGCTCACTGTGCTGCCGGTGGTGGCACTGTATCTCGTCTGCCAGAAGTACATCATCGAAGGGGTCGTGGCCGGCGCCGTCAAGGGCTGATCCGTTCCCCGGCAAATCCCCCTGAGAAAGAAGGATTCCCATGACTATCAAAGACATTGCCAAGGAAGCCGGGTACGGGGTGGGGACCGTATCCCGGGTGCTGAACAACAACCCCAACGTAAGCCCCCAGGCCCGGCAGCGGATCCTGGAGGTCATCGAAAAATACCATTTCCAGCCCAACACCAACGCCCGCCGGCTGAAGCAGCAGACCGCCCAGGGCATCGCCATGATCGTCAAGGGCACCCACAATATGCTCTTTGCCCAGGTGCTGGTGGAGCTGCAGGCCCAGTGCAATGCCGCCGGGTACAGCAGCATGGTCTACTACATTGACGAGACCGACAACGAGGTGGAGCAGGCCGCCCGGATCTGTGCCGAGCACAAGCCCTACGGGGTGATCTTCCTGGGCTCCCACCGGGAGCACTTTACCCATGAGCTGACCCAGCTGGGGGTGCCCTGCCTCCTCATGACCAACTCCGCCGCCGACTGCGCCATTGAAAACCTGTCCAGCGTCAGCGTGGACGATATGTCCGCCGCCGCCCGGATGACCGACCATCTCTGCGCCCTGGGGCACCGGGACTTCGGGATCATCGGGGGGTTCCTGGACACCAGCCAGCCCAGCGCCGCCCGGCTCAGCGGATGCCTGTCGGTCTTTTCCCGGATGGGCCTTGCTTTCGAGGCTTCCAGCCGGTATGTGGCCGCCCGGTACACCCTGGAAGGGGGGTACCGTGGGATGGAGCGGCTGCTGGAGCAATGCCCCGACGTCACCGCCGTCTTTGCCTTCAGCGACATTATGGCCATCGGGGCCATCCGGGCCCTGCGGGACCACGGTCTCCGGGTGCCCCAGGACGTTTCGGTCTGCGGCTTTGACGGCCTGGAGCTGGCCGACTATCTCATCCCCCGGCTGACCACCATCCGCCAGCCCGCCCAGAAGATGGCGGAGCGGGGGGTGTCCATCCTCATCCGGTGTATCCGGGAGGGAGCCGAGGCAGTCCATGAGCTGATCCCCTACCAGCTGGTGGAGGGTGAAAGCGTTCTCACCATCAACAACAAGGAGGAATGACCCATGCGTGCAGCCGGTGTGCTCATGCATCTGTCCAGCCTGCCCTCCCCCTACGGCATCGGGACCATGGGGAAGCAGGCCCGGGAGTTTGTGGATTTCCTGGTCAAGGCCGGACAGAAATACTGGCAGCTGCTCCCCATCTGTCCCACCAGCTACGGGGACAGCCCCTACCAGTCCTTCTCCGCCTATGCGGGGAACCCCTACTTCATCGACCTGGATCTGCTGGCCCGGGATGGCCTGCTCCAGAAACACGAATACCAGGATCTGCCCTGGGGCAGCGACCCCGCCCAGGTGGACTACGGCCTGCTTTACCAGAACCGGTTCCAGGTGCTGGAGCTGGCCTGCCGCCGTCTCCTGACCCAGCCTCCCCGGGAATATGAGGACTTCTGCCGGGAGAACGCCTCCTGGCTGGAGGACTATGCCCTCTTCATGGCCCTGAAGGACGCCGGGGGCGGCAAGCCCTGGACCACCTGGTCCCCCGCCCTGAAAGCCCGGGAACCCCAAGCCCTGAAGGAGGCCCGGGAAAAGCACGCCGCCCAGGTGGATTTCTGGAAAGCCTGCCAGTACCTCTTCTTCTCCCAGTGGAAGGCCCTGAAGGCCTACGCCAACGAGAAGGGGATCCTGATCATCGGGGATCTGCCCATCTATGTATCGGCGGACAGCGTGGACGTCTGGAGCGACCCCGGCTCCTTCCAGCTGGACGAGAACCTCCAGCCCACCGAGGTGGCCGGCTGTCCCCCCGACGGCTTCTCCGCCACCGGGCAGCTGTGGGGAAACCCCCTCTATGACTGGGACGCCATGGCCAAGGACGGCTTTACCTGGTGGATCCAGCGGATCAAGACCCTCTGCAATACCTACGACATCCTCCGCATCGACCATTTCCGGGGCTTTGCGGGATACTACGCCATCCCCTTCGGCAGCACCGACGCCTGCAACGGCCGGTGGCGGACCGGGCCCGGCATCGCCCTCTTCCGGGCGGTGGAGCAGGCCCTGGGAAAGCTGCCCATCATCGCCGAGGACCTGGGCTTTCTCACCCCCGACGTGCGGCAGCTTCTGGCGGACAGCGGATTCCCCGGCATGAAGGTGCTGGAGTTCGCCTTTGACAGCCGGGACGGCGGGGATTACCAGCCCCACACCTACCCCCGGAACTGTGTGGTCTACACCGGCACTCACGACAACGAGCCCCTGGTGGGGTGGTTCGACACCGCCCCCGCCGACGACGTGGCCCTGGCCATTGAGTACCTCCGGCTGACCCGGGAGGAGGGGTACCACTGGGGGATGATGTCCGCCGCCTGGTCCAGCGTGGGGGAGATGGCCCTGGTACAGGCCCAGGACCTGCTGGGTCTGGGCCACTCCAGCCGGATGAACACCCCCTCCACCCTGGGAGGGAACTGGTGCTGGCGGGCTCTGCCGGGGGCCTTCGACGACGCCCTGGCCGCCAGGCTCCACCGGCAGATGGAGCTGTACGGCCGCCTGCCCTGATCTGATTTTCTGTCTCCTTCTTATCCCCCGCCTCCGGCCCTGCCGGGGGCGGGGGTCCCGGTTTTGGTCCCGGGACCGGCATGAAGGGGAGGGCGCCGGGGCACCCTACCTGTATCACCCATTTTTACGGGAGGTTTCCATCTTATGTGTACCAGTCTCGCCTTTACCCGGCCCGCCCTGTACGGCCGGAATCTGGACCTGGAGGTATCCTTCGGCCAGAAGATCGCCCTTGCCCCCCGGCAGCTGCCCTTCCCCTTCCATCACCGTCCCCCTCTCAGGGACCATCTGGCCATGGTGGGGATGGCCAACATTGCCGGGGAATTTCCCCTTTATGCCGAGGCCATGAACGAGGCCGGGCTTTACATGGCCGGGCTGAACTTCCCCGGCAACGCCTGGTATGACCCCCTGGACCGGGGCACCCCGGAGTGCGTGGCTCCCTACGAGCTGATTCCCCTGGTGCTGGGGACCTGCTCCACTCTGGCCCAGGCCCGGGAGCTGCTGGAGGGGCTGCGGATCACCGCCCTCCCCCTGGGGGAGGGGTATCCCCTGGCTCCCCTCCACTGGCACATTGCCGACCCCACCGGCTCCCTGACGGCGGAGCCCACACGGGAGGGGCTGAAGCTCTATGACAACCCGGTGGGGGTCCTGACCAATAATCCCCCTTTCCCCTTCCAGACCACCAACCTGAACCAGTATCTGGGGCTCTCCCCCGCCCAGCCGGAAAACACCTTTGCCCCCGGGCTGGAGCTGGCCCCCTTCGGCCAGGGGATGGGGGCCCTGGGTCTGCCGGGGGACCCCTCCCCCGCCTCCCGGTTCGTCCGGGCGGCCTTCCTGAAAAGCCACGCCGCCTTTACCGGGGACAGCGCCCGGGACGTCCTCCAGTTTTTCCACATTCTGGAGGGGGTGGCCATGGTCCGGGGCACCGTCCTGACCCCGGAGGGGAAATGGGACGAGACCCTTTACTCCTCCTGCCTGGACCCGGCCACCGGGACCTTCTATTACAAAACCTATGACAACAGCACCGTCCACGGGGTCCGGATGACCCCGGAGCTCTGCCAGGGGTCCGCCCTCCGGACCCTTCCCCTCCGCCAGGAGCCGGAGCTCTGCCTGGACTGTTTTTCCTGAATCCTTCCGCCTCCGGTACCGCCGGGGGCGGTTTTTTACATTTTTTTGACAATTTCGCCGGGATGCTCTACAATGAGACCGAACCATGTGAAATTCAGCCCGGCGGCAGCCGGAGGGAGGGGTCTTCCTTGCGCTATTTTGAGACCAAGCGGAGCTTTTATCAGAAGGTGCTGGAGGTGGCGGTGCCGGTGACCGCCCAGAGCATGATCACCATCGGGGTGAACCTGCTGGACACCATTATGCTGGGGTCCCTGGGGGAGACGGCCCTCTCTGCCAGCTCCCTGGGCAACCAGTTCGTGAACTTTTTCCAGATCTGCTGCATGGGGATCGGGATGGGGGCTTCGGTCCTCACCAGCCGGTTCTGGGGCCGCCGGGACATCCCCTCCCTGAAAAAGGCGGTGACCCTGGCCCTCCGGTTTGCAGCGGTCTTTGCCACGGTGTTCACCCTGGCAGATGTTTTCCTTACCGCTCCCATCCTGACCCTGTACAGCAAGGAGGCCCACATCATTGAGGCCGGGGTGGTGTATCTCCGGTGGTGCGCTCCCACCTTTTTCCTCATGGCCTTTACCCTGGTGACCACCCAGATCCTCCGGAGCATCAGCTCCGGCTCGGTCCCCCTGCTGGGGGCTGTGGTGGCCTTCTTTGTGAACCTGGGGGCCAACTATGTCTTCATCTTCGGGAAACTGGGGATGCCCGCCATGGGGGTGGCCGGCGCCGCCCTGGGCACCGTCATTGCCCGGGTGGTGGAGCTGGTCATGGTCTGCGGATACTTCCTTTTCCGGGAAAAGGAGGTGGCCTACCGGCTGCGGGACCTGTCCACCCCCTGCGGGGAGATGACCGGAGAGTATGTCCGGGTGAGCCTGCCGGTGCTGGTAAGCGACGGGCTGCTGGGGCTGGGGAACAACATGGTGGCCATGGTCATGGGCCATGTGGGGGCCTCCTTCGTCTCCGCCAACGCCATCACCACCGTCACCCAGCAGCTGAGCACCGTCTTCATCCAGGGCATCTCCTTCTCCAGCAGCTTCATCACCGGTCAGACCCTGGGGGAGGGCCGGGTGGAGGATGCCCGCCGCCAGGGCTGGACCTTCTTCTGGATGGGGCTGGCCGTGGGCATCCTGGCCGGCGGGGTGATCTGGCTGATCCGGGACCCGGTGATCGGGGCCTACAACATCACCCCCGCCACCCGGGAGATCACCTACCAGCTCATGGACGCCATCAGCCTTATTGTGGTGTTCCAGGCCGCCAACAGCGTCCTCACCAAGGGGGTGCTCCGGGGAGGAGGGGACACCCGGTTTCTCATGGTGGCGGACATTCTCTTCCTCTGGGTGGTCTCCATCCCCCTGGGGTATATGGCCGGACTGGTGTGGCAGCTGCCCGCCTTCTGGATCTACTTCTGCCTTAAGATCGACCAGTTCCTGAAAGCCTTCTGGTGCGTCTTCCGCCTCCGCAGCGGAAAATGGATCAAGGCCATCCAGGGCCAGTAAATTTTTCCAGCGCAAAGGGGCCTTCCCGGGAGGGAAGGCCCCTGTTGTTTTTTATGGTCACCTTCTTGTTTTTGCTCCTCCCCCTTCACCCGGGGGAGGAGCTTTTTTGGGGGAAGAGGGAAACGCCCTCCCCCGCCTTCCCTCCCGCCGAAATGTGCTTCTCCCGGGGGCAGTTGTTCTCCTCCTGCGTTCTTGTCAAACTGAACAAACAGTCGGCGGCGGAATCGGTCACAGTGCCGAAAATCCTTTTGGGCCGGGAAAACCCGTTGACTTCCACGCCGGGGCGTGGTATCTTATTCGTAGTGATCAGGGGCCCGGTGGGCCTGGTTGGATTGTTACCGGTAAAGCGGGCTAGACCAACTCCGTTAAGACCTTCTTACTTTTTAGGAATGGTGTTTGATGGGGCTGGTATTTTTTTTACCCGCCGCCGGAGGGAGGAGGGTGTCAGCGGTGCGGATCAAAAAGGTCATCAACAACAACATCCTCTGTGTCATCGACGAGAAGGGGAACGAGATGATCGTCACCGGCCGGGGGCTGGGCTTTGGCCGGAAGGTGGCCCAGTTCGTGGACCCCGCCCAGGTGGAGAAGGTCTACCGGATGGAGGACAAGGCCGTCCAGCGCCGCCTCCGGGAGCTGGTGGAGCAGATTCCCCTGGAGCACCTCCGCCTCACCGAGGAGATGATCCGGATGATCAAGGCTTCCATCCCCCAGCCCCTCAACGAGAGCCTCCTTATCACCCTGGCGGACCACATCAGCTTCGCCATCCAGCGGAAGGAGCAGGGGATCGAGTTTGAGAATCCCCTGGCCGGGAGCATCCTCTGCTACTATCCCACCGAGTACCAGCTAGGCCAGCGGTGCCTGGACCTGGTGCAGCGGACCCTGGGGGTAGCCCTCCACCCGGACGAGGCCTCCTTCATCGCCCTCCACATCGTCAACGCCCAGCTCAACACCAAGATGAGCGAGATGTACGACATCAACCGCCTCATCGAGGGGGGCATCGGGGTGGTGGAAGAGTTCTACGGGGAGGGCTCCGGCTTTGACCGGGAGTCCCTGGCCTTTCACCGGTTCGTGGTCCATCTCCGGTATTTTGCCCAGCGGCTTTTCCAGGGAAAGCTGATGGAGGATTCCCCCGCCCAGGGGGACGCCGCCTTCCGGGCTCTCATCGTCCAGAGCTGTCCCCGCCATTATGAGTGTGCCCAGAAGGTGGGGGAGTACGTCCGCACCGCCTGGGGGAAGGAGCTTTCCCAGGAGGAGCTCATCTACCTGACCATCCATCTCAAGCGGGTGGCGGGAGAGCTGGAAGACCCTGCCACCTGATCTCCCTTTACAACTGAATTTGACCGGATAGTGACTGCACCTTTTGCTGTGTAGGCTAGACCTGTATGGCTCTGCCCCCCGGGCAGGGCTGTATGGGTCTGTTTTTATATATACCCTTTTACACCTTGCTTTTTACAGGAGGAATCTACATGAAAGACAAGATCTTCGGAGTATTGCAGCGGGTAGGCCGCTCCTTCATGCTCCCCATCGCCCTGCTGCCGGTAGCCGGTCTGCTGCTGGGCATTGGCAGCTCCTTCACCAACGAGACCATGCTGGAGGCCTACAACCTTACCGGCATCATCTATCCCGGCAGCCCCATCTATACCGTGCTGGATATTATGAACCAGTGCGGCAGCGCCGTCTTCAACAACCTGGCCCTCCTCTTTGCCATGGGGGTGGCCATCGGGATGGCCAAGAAGGAGAAGGAGGTGGCCGCCCTCTCCGGCGCCATCGCCTACCTGGTCATGAACACCGCCATCAGCGCCATGATCCACGCCGCCGGCGGTGTGGAGGCCATGGCCGCCAACACCACCACTACCATGCTGGGGATCACCACCCTCCAAATGGGGGTCTTTGGAGGTATCATTGTGGGGCTGGGGGTAGCCGCCCTCCACAACCGGTTCTACAAAATCAAGCTGCCCCAGGTCCTTTCCTTCTTCGGGGGCACCCGGTTCGTCCCCATCGTCTGCACCGCCGTCTACCTGCTGGTGGGCATCGCCATGTTCTTTGTCTGGCCGGTGGTCCAGACCGGCATTTCCATGCTGGGGAACCTGGTCCTGGTCTCCGGCTACGCCGGCACCTGGCTTTACGGCCTCATTGAGCGGGCCCTCATCCCCTTCGGCCTCCATCATGTATTCTATATGCCCTTCTGGCAGACCGCCGTGGGAGGCACCGCCATCATTGACGGGGTCACCGTCCAGGGGGCCCAGAACATCTTCTTTGCCCAGCTGGCTTCCAAGTCCACCACCGTCTTTTCCGTCTCCGCCACCCGGTTCATGGCCGGCAAGTTCCCCCTCATGATCTTCGGCCTGCCCGGGGCCGCCCTGGCCATGTACCGCACCGCCCGCCCCGAAAAGCGGAAGGTGGTGGCCGGCCTGCTCCTCTCCGCCGCCCTCGCCTCCATGCTCACCGGCATCACCGAGCCCCTGGAGTTCACCTTCCTCTTTGTGGCCCCCGCCATGTACGCCGTCCACTGTGTCTATGCGGGCCTGGCCTATATGCTCATGCACATCTTCAACGTCTGCGTGGGGATGACCTTCTCCGGCGGCCTCATTGACCTGACCCGCTTCGGCATCCTCCAGGGGAACGCCAAGACCCATTGGATCTGGGTGGTCGTTGTGGGGGTGGTCTACTTCTTCCTCTACTACTTCACCTTCACCTTCATGATCCGGAAGTTCGATCTCAAGACCCCCGGCCGGGAGGCGGAAGGGGAGGAGACCAAGCTCTACACCCGTGCCGACTTCAAAGAAAAAACCGGGGTGGGCCCCGACGGTGCCGCCCCTGCCGGGCAGGATTCCGTCTCCCCCCTCATCCTGGCCGGTCTGGGCGGGAAGGCCAACCTGTCCGACCTGGACTGCTGCGCCACCCGGCTCCGGGTCACCGTCCATGACCCCGCCCTGGTCCGGGACGACCTGCTGAAACAAAGCGGCGCTTCCGGCGTGGTCCACAAGGGGGACGGCATCCAGGTCATCTACGGGCCCCAGGTCTCGGTTATCAAGTCCAACCTGGAGGACTTCCTGGAGACCCCCGCCGCCGACGCTCCCCTTTCCGTCCCTGCCCCTGCGGCCCCCGCCCCCAAGCAGGAGGCCAAGGCCGCCCATGAACCCCAGGTGCTGGCCAGCCTCCTGGCCGGGGAAGTGATGCCCCTGGACCAGGTGCCCGACGAAGCCTTTGCCTCCGGCGCCCTGGGGGAGGGCATCGCCATCCAGCCCACCCAGGGGAAGCTGTTCGCCCCCGCCGACGGGAAGGTGGATAACCTGTTTGACACCCACCACGCCATCGGCCTGGTGACCCCCCAGGGAGCGGAGCTGCTCCTCCACATCGGCATCGACACCGTCAAGCTGGAGGGAAAATTCTTTACCCCCCACGTGGAGGTGGGCCAGGAGGTAAAGAAGGGGGACCTTCTCATCTCCTTTGACCTGGAGGCCATCCGCCAGGCGGGATACGCCACCGTCACCCCCATGATCCTTTGCAACAGCGAGGAATACTCCGCCCTTTCTCCCCTGGCCCAGGGCACTGTGCAGCCCGGCCAGGAGTTGCTGGAGATCCGTTGACCGGATGTATCCCTTGTTTCCTTTCTCCCCTGGCCTCCCGGGTGACCGGGAGGCCCTTTTTCACAAGGCAAAAAGGCCCTTGGACAACCGGCCCGGATAGAATATAATGGAATGAGAGAGACCCAAAGAAAAGAGGTGTACCTGAAATGAAACGGTTTTTCCTTCTGGCAGGGGCCGCCCTGGGGCTGGCCCTCCTTCTTGCGGGGTGCAGCCCCAGGACCGTGGAACCCGCTGTTCCCACCCCCGGCCCGGCCGCCACGGCGGCTCCCGCCGCCCCTACCCCGGCAAAGCCCGCCTTCCTCACCGCCGCCCTGGCGGGAGACCGGCTGCCGGAGGAATACCTGGAGTTTCAGGAGGAGCCCACCGGGTATGAGGTCCAGGTGATCTTTGCCACCGACCGCCCGGTGACCGACTTCCGGTTCCTGGCCCTCACCCCCCGGGAGGCGGGGGAGGCCCTGGCCTGGGACACCGAGACCCTTTACACCCTGGAGGTGTTCTCCCCCCAGGTCCCTCTGGTGGTGACCACCACCTTCGCCGGGGACCTGCCCGGCCGGGGGATCTCCTACACCGACACCGACGGCACTCTCCGGCAGTACGCCCTCTCCCTCAGCGGGAAGGACGGCAGTCTGCTGCTGGAGGAATTCACCGGCTGACCTTTTCCCCCTGCTCCCGGGCAGGGGGATTTTTGGGATGGTCCCGTTTTCCCGGGAAAAGGCCGTTGCAGGGCCCCGGGAATTATGGTATGGTGAGGACAGAAAGCCCTCTTTTTCCCCTCCTTCCGGGCAGAGGAAACGGGGGCAGCTCCAACGGAAAGGGGACCCGACCATGAAACCCTTGACCTTTTTCGCCCGCCTCCTGGCTCCGGCGGCCCTGGCGGTCTGCTTTGCCCTTCCCGCCCTGGGGGCGGAGGACACGGTACCCCTGGACGCCGCCCATTTCCCGGACCCCAACTTCCGCATCTGCCTGTCCGGCTTTGACACCGACGGGGACGGCGCTCTCTCCCCGGCGGAGCGGGACGGGGTGACCTCCCTCCAGCTGTCGGAGGGGTCCATGACGGACCTGACCGGCCTGGAGCATTTTCCCAACCTTGCCCATCTGGATTGCAGCTACAACCAGCTGACCGCCCTGGACCTGTCCGGCTGCCCGGGGCTGGAGACCCTGAACTGCTCCGGCAACCGGCTGACGGCGCTGGAACTGTCCGGCCTGTCCGGCCTTAAGACCCTCTACTGCTTCGGCAATCCCCTGACGGAGTTGGACCTGACAGGCTGCCCCGCCCTGGAGGTGGTCAGCTGCTCCGACTGCCGGCTGTCCTCCCTGAAGGTGACCGGCTGTTCCGGCCTCCTGTATCTGGACTGCGGGTACAACCCCCTCGCCGGTCTGAACCTGTCCGGCTGCTCCGCCCTTTCGGAGCTGTCCTGCCCGGGGAGCCAGCTGGAGGTCCTGGACCTGTCCGGGGCCCCCGCCCTGGCCCTCCTGACCTGTGAGGAGAACCGGCTGACCCGGCTGGACCTTTCCCCCTGCCCCGGCCTCACCGCCCTTTATGCCGGACGCAACCGGCTGGAAGACCTGGAGCTGGGGACCTGCGCCGCCCTGGAGACCTTATGGTGCGAAGGGAACGGTCTGGCAGAGCTGGAGCTGTCCGGCTGCCCGGAGCTGAAGGTCCTCCACTGTGAGGGCAACCGTCTGGAGGCCCTGGACCTGTCGGCCTGCCCCCAGCTGACCTCCCTCTGGTGCGGGGAAAACCGGCTGGCCTGGCTGGACCTGACGGCCTGTACCCATCTTACCTGGGCCAGCCTGAACGGGCCGGTCCCCCAATCCCCCCAGACCCAGGTCCCGGGGGACCCTGCCGGAGGCTGGAGCCTGGACCTGTCCGCCCAGGTGAAGGACTGGGACCGGGTATCCGGCCTTCAGGTCACCGGGGGTACCCTGGCCCCCGACGGCAGGACCCTCGCCTGGACCCAGGAGACCCAGGCCCCGGTGGTCTGTTACAGCTACCGCACCGGGTACGGGGAGGAGGCCCTGGCTGTCTCCCTGACCCTGACCCCCGCCGGGGAGCCGGTACCCGCCCCCGAAGCCACCATGGCTCCTGAAGTCACCACCGCCCCTACCGTGGACAAGGAGAAAAGCAGCTCCTTTCCCTGGGCCATGGCCCTGGGCGGTGCCGGGGTGGTCCTGGTCACGGGGGTGGTCCTGATGGTCCGCCGCAGCCGTTCCTGATCTTTCCTTCCCCCTGCCTTCGGGCGGGGGGATTTTTTCTTCTGTTTTGAGAAATTTACACAAAACCGTATTGTGTTTTTTCTAAAAACAGGATACTATTACAATAGAGGCGGTTTCGGGAGTTTTTTCCCGGGACGGATTTTTGCACAAAAAAGGAGAGATTGGTTATGGCATTTCCCAAAGGCTTTTTATGGGGCGGCGCCACCGCCGCCAACCAGTTTGAGGGCGGCTTTGCCGAGGGGGGCAAGGGGGTAAACTCTTCCGACTGCACCACCCGGGGCAGCCGCACCAAGCTGCGGACCGTCACCTACAAGACCCCCGACGGGGTCATCCACGAGGAGCCCATGTTCCTGCTCAACGCCCCCGAGGACGCCCAGTTCGGGGTATTTCCCGGGTACGACTATCCCAGCCACCAGGGCATCGATTTCTACCACCGGTTCAAGGAGGACATCGCCCTCTTCGGGGAGATGGGCTTCAAGGTATTCCGGCTCTCCATGAACTGGGCCCGGATCTTCCCCACCGGCATGGAGGAGACCCCCAACGAGGAAGGGCTGAAATTCTACGACCAGGTCTTTGACGAACTCCACAAGTACGGCATCAAGCCCCTGGTGACCCTGTCCCACTACGAGACCCCCATCGGCCTGGCCAACGCCTGGGGCAGCTGGACCGACGCCCGGACCATCCCCTGCTGGGAGCGGTATGTCCGCACCGTGGGTGAGCGGTACAAGGGGAAGGTGGAATACTGGCTGACCTTCAACGAGATCAACATCGCCGCCATGAGCCCCTGGATGAGCGCCGGGGTAGGCCGCCGCACCCCCCAGATTGTGGCGGACATCAGCAAGAACCAGCTCATCGCCTCCGCCAAGGCGGTCCTCATCCTCCACGAGATCGACCCGGGCAACAAGGTGGGGAACATGGTGGCCTACGGGGCCAACTACCCCTACACCTGCAACCCCGCCGATGTGCTGGCTTCCAAGCAGGCCATGCACGGCTACCACTTCTATGAGGACGTTCAGGCCCGGGGCTACTATCCCAGCTACAAGCTGAAGGAGTATGAGCGGGAAGGGGTCAGCTTCAGCCTCACCGACGAGGAGGCCGAGACCCTGAAAAAGGGCACCGTGGACTTCCTTAGCTTCAGCTATTACATGAGCAGCGTCACCTCCACCGACCCGGAGATCCTGAAGAACAAGGCCGACGGGAACATGGGGCTGGGGGGCATCAAGAACCCCTACCTGAAGGTCTCCGACTGGGGCTGGGCCATCGACCCCACCGGCCTGCGGATCGCCCTGAACGAGCTGTGGGAGCGGTACCAGAAGCCCCTCTTCATTGTGGAGAACAGCCTGGGCACCCAGGATGTGCTGGAGCCGGACAAGACCTGCCACGACCAGGCCCACATCGACTACCTCCGGAGCCACATCCAGGCCATGGAGGCCGCCATTGAGGAGGACGGCGTGGAGCTGTGGGGATACACTCCCTGGGGCTGCATCGACCTGGTCTCCGCCTCCACCGGCGAGATGCACAAGCGGTACGGCTTTATCTACGTGGACTACCAGGACGACGGCACCGGCGACGGCGCCCGGTACCGGAAGGACAGCTTCTACTGGTGGAAGAAGGTCATTGCCACCAACGGGGAGGACCTGTCCGACTGATTTTCCACAACAGAATTCCATCCCTGCCCCCGGCTCCCAGGCCGGGGGCGCTTTCTGTTTCGGGGAAGCACAGATCCCAAAAAAACATTATTTTCGAGGAACTGATTGTACAGTAAGGAAAAATATGGTAGAATAGTCCTTGTATGATAAAATTATTTCCAATGGTTTCCTTTTTGAAAAGGGATTTTGGATGGAAAGACGGAGGATGACCACCTGATGAACCAGCTTTTGAAACGGCTGGGGGCAGCCCTGCTGACCCTGGCTTTGACCCTGACCCTCTTCCCCGCCGGGGCCTGGGCAGCCGACCCGCCCACCACCTACCTGGCCCTGGGGGACAGTATCACCGCCGGGTATACCCCGGATGACGGCGACCTGGAGCACCCTTTTACCGGGTATCTGAAGGATTTGTACGCTTTTGAGGACCTGGACAATTCCCTGGCCGTCAGCGGCTGGACCTCCGGGGACCTGTTGACCGAGCTGCAAAGCGCCGGGGAGGACACCTTTGCCGGGGTCCGGCTGGTGACCATCACCATCGGAGGCAACGACCTGATGGACGCCTTGTATGGGTATCTGTTTGAGGAGTATAAAGCTGCCCAAGCCCAGGCCCCCGGTAGCTATCCGACTAGCTATGATGACCAAGAGGCGTTCCAGGAGGCGCTTTTAGGCGGAGATGCCACATTGATGTTTTTTGCCCTGGGAAAGCTGGGCGGATTCAGTGATTCTTCCCAGGCAGCTGCTGCCCTTGAAGCAGTTGAAGATCATTTGGGGGAAATTTTGGACCTTCTCAAGAAAAAAGCTTCCAACGCCACCATAGTGGTCTGCACCCAGTATAACCCTTACAACAGTTTTGAAAACACCCTGCTTGGGGGAATGTACACCGCCTTTGAGGCCGGCGTACAACAGCTGAATGATAAAATCCGATCCGTCTGCTCTGGAAAATCCGTGCTGGTAGCGGATGTGTACAGTGCCTTCCTTAGCCATACTGACCTCTGCAATGCCCAGTTGAATGGAACTACTCCCCAGCTGGACTTCCATCCCAACGAGGCGGGGCATAAGGTGATGGCCCAGACCATCGCCCAGACGTTGAATACCCAGGCTGTCAACCTGAACGCCCAGGCGGAGGTAGGCAGCTTTGCAGCCCTTACTTACGGCTATACCTCCCCCGATTCCGCCAAAGTCACCCTGACCAACAACGGGCTCCTCCCGGTGACCGTCACCGGGGTGACCTGTGACAATACCCA
>CALXEN010000080.1 GCA_944387325.1 uncultured Clostridia bacterium
GGCCAAAAGCCCGGCGGCCACCGACTGGGCAACGTAGCAGAAAAGGGTGTAAAGGCCAAAATATTGGAAGGTGCCGGTGTACCCCGTCAGCTGGAGGAGGACCTTGGCCAAAACGGCCGCCAGGGGAACGCTGTCCGTAAAGGAAATGCAGGTGCCAAGGCCCATGGTCTGGGCCAAGCCCAGGGGAAAGCTCCAGGGAGAATTGCGAAAAGCGCACCACCCAGCATAATGCTGGATAATGTCGGTCTCGTTATAGCCGTGGAGGATCCAGTTGTCCTGGAATGGGTTCAGGGAGGCAAACCCGTAGAGCAGGCCGTAGGCGGCGGTGCCCAGGACCAGGCCGGAGAGCATCACTGCCCAGAAAGGGATGGGGGCGCTCCGGGATTGGAAAGTGGGGGAGTGATCCATGAAATTGACCTCCGAAAAAATTGATTCTGCTTAAAGAGGATCCGCCCTTACACCCGCTGGCAGAGGAGGATATACCGCTCCTCGTCGGAGCGGGAGGTGCAGGTGATGAGGGCCACCAGGGGAGTGCCCTCGGTCCACCGGTAGAGGGAGTTGAAGGTGGTATGGCTCTGGGCGTATTCCATCATCCCGGAGATGCCGGACTCCTGGTCATATCCCTGCTCCACCCACTGCTGGGCGGTGATGACAAAACCGTAAAGGGGCTGGAGCACATAGACGGTCTGGCCGGTCTCCAGGGTCAGGGCGGAGTGCTCATCATAGTACTCCTGGTCGGCGTAGTTCTCCAGACAGGCGAACATGGAACCGTCCTTCATGTTGTGCCCGTAAATAGAGGAAAGGGCCCCGGAAAAATCCCCCGGATCCCGGTAGTCCAGAAAGAGGGAACCGCTGTTGTTCCAGGTCCCGTCCGGCAGGCGGCGGAGATAGTAATCGTTGTTGGAGGCCTGCATCACCGGGTAGTCGATGGGGGTGTCGGCGCAGGACAGCCAGGCCACCGTATCGGGATAGAGGGACCGGAGGGTCTCGAAATCCAGGGCGGGGGTCTCGTCGGCCTCCTCCTGCCCCTCATGGGCGGCGGGGGCGGCCAGGGTCACCTGCTGGCGGATGGACTCATAGGTCTGGGTCCCTTGGCGGTAGCTCCAGAGGGTGGAACCGATCTGCCACAGGGAGACCAGGATGATGATCACCAGGATCACTCGGATCACCTTCAGGGGCAGTTCGTCGGGTCTGGTCTTGCGATGGTTCATGGGGAAAACCTCCTGGGAAAGAATGGCCCTGACCGTGCCGGAAAGGCTTTTTAACAGTGTATCATAAATACCGCCCGGCGGCAAGAAGCCTCTGCCGCCCCTCCGGCAGACAGAAAAAGGCCGCCGCTCCCGGAGGGGGAGCAGCGGCCCAAAAAGGCAGGACGCCGGTATTTTACAGGAACTTCATCAGGTTCAGGCCCACGGAAGGGCTGAACTCCCGTTCTACCCGTCCGGCCATGGGGCGGATCACCATCTCCACGGTGGCGCTGACCACGGCCTTCTGGAGATGACCGCCGTACTCATGGCCGGCCTCATCGGCGGCGCTCATGTGGAGGTGGGGATAGAAGGCGCCGTCCTGGGTGGTAACGGTGCCCCAGAGGCTGGTCACCTCGCTGGGGAAGGTGAAGGTATTGGACTTGTACTCCTTGGTCTGGGTGTTGAAAAGGCCCACGGTGAACTCCTTCAGGGCGCCCAGGGCGTTTACCTCCGCCAGCTGGATCTTCTCCTTTTCGCAGACCACCCGCAGCTGCTCCATCACCTCGTCGTCAGGGTCCATCCGGACGACGATGGCAGAATTAAAGACACGGTACTCCATAATAACCTCCTATTCTCCCGAGGACTCAACCCTCCGGGAACAGCTCTTTCAAAATCTTCAGGTCGTTTACAGCCCGGTCGGGCTTTTCCTCCTCCCGCATAATGGGCAGGTCCTGGGGCAGCTGCCGGATATACCGGGCTACCAGGGGATAGTCGATGCAGGAATCTTCCAGGAAGGCGCTGTGGTAGTCCCCCTTCTCGTCGAAGGTGACCCCCTTGATGTGGACGGCGGCGATCTTGTCCCCCCACAGGGTCATGGCCCGGTCCCACATGGCCTCCTGACGGTGCTCGTCCTCCGGGCTGATGAGATTGGCGGCGTCAAAGATGATCCGCAGGTTGGGGCTGGCGATGGTGTCCAGCACCATTTTGGCAGCCTCGGGGGTGTTCATGGCGTGGTAGAACACAGGCTCCACCGCCACCAGGATCCCCGCCTCCTCGGCGTGGGGCATGATCTGGGCCAGGGACCGGAGCAGGGCCTCCTGGGCCTCCTTCCGGGTGGTCCCGGCGGGCTGCTTGTTCATGTTGGTGGTCTCGCTCCCCTGGCAGAGGGCCCCCAGGGTCTTGGTGTAGGGGATCTGGCTGATGAAGTCGGCCACCTGCTTCTGGCGGGCTTCTTCCTCCACCAGGCTCAGCTCCACATAGGTGCCATGGACGGCAATGGAGACCCCGGTCTGGCGGCAGGCCGCCACCGTCTCCTCCACCAGGGCGGGGGTCACATCCTCATAGGAGGCCACCCCGGCGATCCCTTTCTTGTAGGCCAGCTGAACGCAGTCGAAGCCGTAGCCCCCGATCTGGGCCAGCATGGCCTGGGGGGTGCCTTTTCCGATATCGTGTACCCGGGTACCAAAACGATAATGAGCCATATTCCTTTTTGGGCGGAGCAGGCGCTCCGTCCTCCTCCTTTCTGAAAAACCATGGTTTCTATCCCTATTCTCCACAAAAAGCCCCCCGGTGACAATAGGCAAAATCCCCAAATCCCCTTCAAGGGGATTGTCACCTTGGGTGAATTGCGGCAGCTGAAACAGAATACCGGCGGAATGAAATATAACTGAAACGTCAGCCCAAGGGCAGGAAGGGCAGGACCAGGGCGGTGAGGATCCCGGCCACCACCAGGGAAAGGCTGCTCACGGCCCCGGTAAGGGGGCTGATCTCGCTGGCCCGGCTGGTGCCCACCACGTGGGCGGCGGTGCCGAAGGCCACCCCCTGGGCCACCTCCCCTTTGATGCCGAAAACTTTGCAGAGGAAATCCCCGGCCATGGCCCCGCCGATGCCGGTGACGATGATGGCGGCGGTGGTGATGGCGGGATACCCGCCCATCTGCTCCGACAGGGCAATGCCCAGGGCGGTGGTGATGCTCTTAGGCAGAAGAGAAACGGTGAGGACCTGGTCCAGTCCCCAGAGGCGGCAGAGGAGAAGGATGACCCCCAGCCCGGTGACGGTGCCGGCGGCGATCCCCGCCAGGATAGCTCCCAGCTGTCCCTTCAGCACCTGGAGCTGCTGGTAGAGGGGGAGGGCCAGGCAGATGGTGGCGGGGGTGAGGAGCCAGGAACACTTCTCCCATCCGGCCTGATACTGGGCATTGGAGAGGCCCAGGGTGAGCATAAGCCCCAGGATGATGAGGAAGGCCACCAGAATGGGGTTGAAGAGGGGGTAGTTCCACCGGCGGCGGATCTTCACCGCCAGAAGGTAGGACCCCAGGGTCAGCACCACCGGCCAGAGGGAGCAGTGGTCCAGAAGGGATTGAATCATACCTGTTCCTCCTCCTTTCCGCCGGAGCGTCCCAGAAGGGCCTGGGTCACCCGCCCGGACACAAAGAATACCACCAGGGTGGAGACCAGGATGACGCCCAGCACCGGCGCCACACGGTCCGCCACCAGGGGCCAGTATTCCACCAGATTGACGGCAGGGGCCACAAAGAGGACCGGCATGATGGCCAGCAGCCAGCCGGCGGCATCCTCCAGCTGGGCGGGTTTGACCACCCCGGCCCCCAGGGCGGCCAGAAGCAGAAGCAGTCCGTAGATGGCGGCGGGGATGGGCAGGGGGATCAGCCAGGCCAGCAGCTCCCCCAGAAAGGTAAAGAAAAGGATCAGGGCGATTTGAGCCAGATGTTTCATAAAGGGCTCCCTCCTTTTTCCAAAGACAGGATGATAACGGGCACGGACCCCATTCTAGCACAAATTCCGGATTTGAAAAGCCCCAGTTTTTCCCCGGGGCTCCAAATGTTTCATTTTCGTTTCAAAATCTTGCATTTTGCCCATAAAACAAAAAAATGCCCTGAATCTTGTGCGTTTCGCCGTTGCGGCGAAGGGTGTGGACCGCTACAATAAAAGTGTAGCAAAGGAGGAGAGTCCCATGAACAAAGAATCGTTCAGCCCCAGGCAGCTGCGATACCTGGAGCTGTTGGGGGAAAAATACCCCACCGTGGCCGCCGCCGCCAGCGAGGCCATCCGGATCCAGGCGGTGCTGCGCCTCCCCAAGGGAACGGAACATTTTATGAGCGATCTTCACGGGGAGCATGAGGCGTTTATCCACATTTTAAATAATGCCAGCGGGGTCATCCGGGAGAAGATCGACATGGTGCTGGGGGAGGAGGTCCCCGCCAGGGAACGGGCGGATCTGGCCACCCTCATCTATTACCCGGCCCAGAAGCTCCCGGAACTGAAGGAAGCCCAGGAGGACCTGGACGCCTGGTACCGGCTCACCCTCACCCGGCTCATCGACCTCTGCCGCCTGGTCTCCAGCAAGCACACCCGGGATCATGTCCGCCGCTGTCTGCCGGAAAGCTGCCGGTACATTCTGGACGAACTCCTCCACGCCCACTTTGAGGACCATAACAAGGAGCAGTATTACGGGGAGATCATCGACAGTATCCTCCGGTATGACCGGGCGGATGCCTATATCACCCGGTTCTGCCAGGTCATCAAGCGGCTGGCGGTGGATAAGCTCCACATCATCGGGGATCTGTTCGACCGGGGACCCCGCCCGGACCAGATCCTGGACAGCCTGATGGAGCACCACGATGTAGACATCCAGTGGGGAAACCATGACACCGTCTGGATGGGGGCGGCGGCAGGCAGCCCCATCTGCGTCCTCACGGTGCTCAAGACCACCCTGTCCTATGACAATACCGATACCCTGGAGCGGGGTTACGGCATCCCTCTCCGGGCCCTGGAACACCTGTCCCAGGAATATTACGGGAACAGCGACGTCACCCTCTGGATGCCCCGCACCGACCCCCGGGATCACAAGACCCCCGAGGAGCTGACCCGGGTGGCCCGGATGCACAAGGCGGTCACCATCCTCATGCTCAAGATGGAGGCCCAGGTCATTGCCCGGAACCCGGATTTCCAGATGGAGGGCCGGGATTACCTGAACCATATGGATTTTGAAAAGGGCGCCGTTCTCTGCCAGGGGAAGGAGTATCCCCTCCGGGACCGGGACTTCCCCACGGTGGATCCGGCGGATCCCTCCCGCCTCACCCCCCGGGAGGCGGAGGTGGTGGAGAAGATCGCCCGCAGCTTTATGGAATCGGAAAAACTCCAGCGCCATGTGAAGTTCCTCTACGCCAAGGGCGCCGTCTACAAAAAGGTGAACGGGAATCTCCTCTACCATGGGGCGGTCCCCATGACCCCGGAAGGGGAGTTCGCCTCCGAGACCTTCCAGGGGAAGGAGTACAAGGGGAAAGCCCTCTTCGACTACTGCGACCGGCGGGCCCGGCAGGGGTACTTTGCCCCCCAGGGCAGCGCCGCCCGGCAGGAGGGCCAGGATTTCCTCTGGTACCTCTGGTGCGGATCCCTCAGCCCAATCTTCGGCCGGAGCGCCATGACCACCTTCGAGCGGATCTACATTGACGATCCCGCCACTCACAAGGAGGTCAAAAATCCCTACTATTCCCACATTGACCGGCCCGAGACGGCCCTGAAGATCCTGGAGGAGTTCGGCCTCCACGATGAGAGCAGCCATATCCTCAACGGTCATGTGCCGGTGCGGGCGGTGGAGGGAGAAAGCCCGGTGAAGGGGGGCGGCAAGCTCATCGTCATCGACGGGGGATTCTGCCGGGCCTACCACAGCCGGACCGGCACCGCCGGGTACACCCTGGTCTTTAACAGCCGGGGCCTCACCCTCCGGACCCACCAGCCCTTCGAGAGCATGGAGGCCGCCATCCGCCAGGATGAGGACATCGCCAGCAAGAGCGAGATGATCTACCAGGCTCCCCGGCGGATCCTGGTGCGGGACACCGACGAGGGCGCTCGGAAGATGGCCCTGGTGGAGGACCTTCAGAGACTGATCCAGGCCTATCAGGCCGGCCTCGTCCAGGAAAAGGTCTGAGGATGGTTTCACGTTTCGAAACAAAAGAAACTGCGAATGAAACAAAAGTTTCACTGAAAGAAAAACCGGAGGAAATGGAAACAGGAACGGACGAAAATTGGTCTTTTTGCCCATTGGCGAAATTATCATCCTCCGGTAGACTAAGGACAAAGGGAAGGGGCCATGGAGCCCCTGCCCCACACTGTTAAATATGAGAGGAGAATTACTTATGAAAGTTGGTCTGATCGGTTTGGGTATTATGGGCAAGCCTATGGCTAAGAATATGCTGAAGGCTGGGTACGACCTGACTGTCAGCGACCTGAACAAGGCCGCCGTAGACGAAGTAGTGGCTGCCGGCGGCAAGGCTGGCACCAACCAGGAGATCGGCGAGAACTGCGACGTAGTGCTCACCATGCTCCCCAACAGCCCCCACGTTAAGAGCGTTATGCTGGGTGAGAACGGCGTTGCCTCCTACATGAAGGCCGGCCAGGTATTCATTGATATGAGCTCCATCAACCCTGTTGCCAGCAAGGAGATCGCTGCTGTTCTGGCCGAGAAGGGCGTGGAGATGATGGATGCTCCCGTTTCCGGCGGCGAGCCCAAGGCCATCGACGGCACCCTGAGCTTCATGGTGGGCGGTAAGCAGGAGATTTTCGACACCTACAAGCCCCTGCTGGAGACCATGGGCGCTTCCGTGGTCCGCTGCGGCGATGTAGGCGCCGGCAACACCACCAAGCTGGCCAACCAGATCATCGTGGCCTGCAACATCCAGGCTCTGGCCGAGGCTCTGACCCTGGCCCAGAAGGCTGGTGTGGATCCCGAGCTGGTCTTCCAGGCCATCAAGGGCGGTCTGGCCGGTTCCACCGTTATGAACGCCAAGGCCCCCATGATGATCGCCGGCGACACCAAACCCGGCTTCAAGATCGACCTGCATATCAAGGACCTGAACAACGCTCTGGACTGCGCTCACAGCGTCGGCGCTCCCGTTCCCATGACCGCCGAGGTCCAGGAGATCCTGCAGTGGATGCACAACCATGAGGGCGGCCAGAAGGACCACAGCGCCATGGCCGAGTACTACGAGACCCTGACCGGCATTAAGATCGGCCGTTGATCTCTTCCGCCGGGAGGCGGAACAAAAAGTAAATTGAAAAGAAATGGGGAGCCGACCATGAAAAAGATCCTAGTGATACCCGATTCCTTCAAGGGGACCCTCAGCGCCACCCAGATCTGCCAGATCTACGAGGAGCAGGCCAAGGCCCTCTGCCCCGAATGCCAGGTGGTAGCCGTGCCTGTGGCAGACGGCGGCGAGGGAACAGTAGATTGCTTCATCTACGCCCTGGGGACTCCCAAGGTGGAGGTGGATGTCACCGGCCCCTACGGGGAGGCCTGCAAGGCTTACTATACCCGCCAGGGGGATACTGCCATCATGGAGATGGCTATGTGTGCCGGTTTGCCCCAGGTGGAAGGGCGGGAGAATCCCGCCCTCACCACCACCTATGGTTTGGGCAGCCTGATGCGCCACGCTATGGAGGCGGGCTGCACCCGGATCCTGCTGGGTCTGGGCGGCAGCTGCACCACCGACTGCGGCTGCGGCGCTGCAGCTGCCCTGGGGGTCAAGTTCTTCAATAAGGACGGCGAGGAATTCGTCCCGGTGGGCGGGACCATGAACCAGGTGGAGAAGATCGACCTGTCCGGGGTCACCCCCCTGCTGAAGAACTGCCGGGTAGTGGCAATGTGCGATGTGGATAACCCCATGTTCGGGCCCCGGGGCGCAAGCTATGTCTTTGCACCCCAGAAGGGGGCCGATGAGGCCATGGTGAAAGAGCTGGACGCCGGCCTGGAGCATATGTCCCAGGTGATCCTCCGGGATCTGGGGAAGGATGTTTCCCAGATGGCCGGGGCCGGTGCGGCAGGCGCCATGGGTGCCGGTGTGGTGGCTTTCCTGGGCGGGGAACTCCGCCCTGGCATCGAGGCAGTGCTGGATACCGTGGACTACGAGAAGCTCCTGGAAGGGGCGGACGTGGTCTTTACCGGGGAGGGCCGAATCGACAGTCAGAGCCTCCACGGGAAGGTGATCTCCGGGGTGGCCCTGCGGGCCAAGGCCAAGGGAGTACCGGTGGTGGCCGTAGTGGGCAGCATCGGAGATGGAATCGAGGGCGCTTATGACCTGGGGGTCTGCGCTGTGTTCAGCATCAACCGGAAGGCCGAGGACTTCTCGGTCAGCCGTCATCACAGCCAGGAGAACCTGGCTGCCACGGTGGAGAACATCCTTCGCCTTTGGATGACCGCCGGAAAGGAGCAGGCATGATCACCTTTCGGGATCACACCCCTGTGCCCCGGCTGGGGCAGGGGACCTGGTATCTGGGAAATGATCCCGGCCGGGAACAGCAGGAGATACAGGCCTTGCGGACGGGGATCGATCGGGGAATGACCCTCATCGATACCGCCGAGATGTATGGAGAGGGTCTGTCCGAAACCCTGGTGGGGAAAGCCATTCTGCCTTATGAGCGGGAGAAGCTGTTCCTGGTGTCCAAGGTCTATCCCTTCAATGCGGGACGGAAGAATATCTTCCGCAGCTGCCAGCAGTCTCTGGACCGGCTGGGCACCGACTATCTGGATCTCTACCTCCTCCATTGGCGGGGAAGGGTCCCCCTGATGGAGACTGTTCAGTGTATGGAAGAGCTGGTGAAGGAGGGCAAGATCCGGGCCTGGGGCGTTTCCAACTTTGATGTGGAGGATATGGAGGAGCTGTTCCGCCTGCCCCAGGGAAACCATTGTGTGGTGAACCAGGTGCTCTATCACCTGGGAGACCGTGGGGTGGAGTACAGCCTTCTGCCCTGGCTGAAGGAGCATGGGGTCATGATGATGGCCTATTGCCCCATGGCCCAGGGCGGCACCCTCCGCAGGGGGCTTCTGAACAATCCCCAGCTGAAGCAGGTGGCTTCCAACCACCACCTGACCCCCACCCAGGCTTTGTTGGCCTTCACTCTTCAGGATCCCAATGTGATCTCCATCCCCCGTACGGGGAACCCGGAGCACACTGTTCAGAACAGCCAGGTGGCAGGGGTCCGGTTCACAGACCAGGAGATGGAGCTGCTGAACCAGGCTTACCCTCCCCCCCGGTGCAAAATGCCTCTTAATATGGTTTGATCCGGAACGCCGGAATTACATTAAAAGGAATAGGAGTGCTTAGCATGAGCTACAAACCTTATGGCATTATCCCTCCCATCATTACTCCCTTCAATGAGGATGGGACCATCAACTATGATTCCCTGGCAAAGATGAGCGTGCACCTGGTCAAGGGCGGCGTCCATGGTCTGTTCCCCTTCGGCACCACCGGCGAGTTCTACGCCGTCAATGACGAAGAGTTCGTCAAGGCCCTGGAGACCGTTCGGGATGCCGTCAAGGATCTGCGTACCGCTGACGGGCAGCCCATCCAGCTGCTGGCCGGCTGCAGCCACATCACCACCCGTGGCGTCATCCATCTGGCCAAGCTGGTAGAGCAGGTGGGCGGCTACGACGCCATCAGCGTCCTCACCCCCATGTTCGTCAGCCAGACCGACGAGGAACTGTACACCTACTACAAGACCATCGCCGAGAACACCACCATGCCGGTGATCATGTACAACAACAAGCCCAAGACCAACGTGGGCATCTCCCCCGCCGTGGCCAGCCGTCTGGCTCACGAGGTGGAGAATATCATCGGGGTCAAGGACTCCACCGGCGACATGACCAACTGCGAGGAGTACCTGCGGCTGACCATGGATGTGCGGGATAAGTTCAATGTTATGATGGGCCGGGATACCATGATCTACGCCGGCCTGGCCTATGGCTGCTCCGGCGCCGTGGCCAGCTGCGCCAACGTGGCTCCCCGTGTGGTGGCCGACATTTACGACAAGTATGTGGCCGGGGACCTGGCCGGTTCTCTGGAAGCACAGTATCGTCTGGCTCCCCTGCGGATCGCCACCGGTATGGGCACCTTCCCCGAGGTCATCAAGGAGGGCCTGGTTCTCCAGGGAATCCCCGTGGGCAAGTGCCTGGATCCCATCCAGGAGCTGAAGCCTGACCAGAAGGAAAAGCTGAAGAAGGTCCTGGAGGAGATGGGCCTCATCCAGTAATTTCATTACCTTACAGTGTTTTTCTCTTACCCATAACAGGCCGGCCGCCAAAAGCGGTTGGCCTGTTGTGGTATCACAGCCTTATGCTGCCATCCCTTGCGCCGGCACGGACCTTTTTCCGGCTGGGGGAAGGATGGAAAAGGCCGGGGCGCACCTGAGCTGCCCGGCGTTGACGGCGGGGCGGATTCCATGGTATCTTGAATGAGTAAAAAACTGTTTTTTGAAAGGAGAACCCAGGTATGGCAAGAATAGCGGTCCTTCTCCCCTCCGCCGATCTGGTGCCCATGGCCCAGGAGCAGCTGGCCAATTTTCCCCGGCTCCAACCCATTTGTGTGGAGCACGTGGCCACCGAGGAGGCGGCCGACCGGGCGGCCCAGCTGGAACGGCAGGGCTGTGAAATGATCGTGGCCCGGGGCATCCATGCCACCATCATCCGCCAGCGGGTGGCCATCCCCCTGCTGGATCTGAAAATGACCTCGGTAGAGATGGGGTTGCTGGTGGTTCAGGCCAAAAAGATGCTGGGGAAGGAGCGCCCTGCCATTGGGGTGGTCAGCCTCCGGAATATGCTGGAGGATATGAGCCGGTTCGAGGAAATCTTTCAGTTCCGGCTGATCCCCTGTCTGGTGGAACGGGTGGAGGACCTGCCCGGCGCTCTGGACCGGGCCATCCGCCAGGGGGCGGAACTGGTCATTGGGGGAAGCAACATTGTGGAACTCTGCCAGGAGCGGGGGATCCCCTCCCTCTTTTTCCAGTCAGGAGCAGAGAGCCTGAAAAAGATCTTTACCACCGCCAACCAGCTGGCCTACGCCATTGACCTGGAAAAGAAGAACAGCGCCGAGACCAAGGCCATGCTGGACAATACCTTCAACGGGGTCATGCGGGTAGACAGCCAGGGGAATATCCTGGGGGTCAACTACCTGATGGAGGAGATGATCCGCCGTCCCCTTCCCGAGATCGTGGGACATTCCGTCTATCAAGTGCTGCCCCACCTGGAAAAGCGGCTGCTGGCCAGCGTTCTGGAGGATGGAAAGGACGTCTACTCCGCCCTTATGGAGGTGGCCCAGGTCTCCATGGTCATGAACATCCGGCCCATCTACATTGACGGCCGGGTGGACGGGGCCTACCTCACCTTCCAGGAAGGCCGGCTCATTCGGGAGATGGACAGCGAGATGCGCCGGGAGATCCTCATGCGGGGGTTTGTTACCACCGGCACCTTTGAGAATCTCATTGCAGAATCCCCCACCATGGCCGCCGCCGTGGAGCAGGGGATGCGGATGGCCAAGCTCCCTGCCCCTATCCTCCTTATTTGTGAGGACGGCTGCGAGGAGGAGGTCTTTGCCCACTGTATCCATCGGGACAGTCTTTCCCGGGCCAACGGCTTTGTGACGGTGGACTGCGGGGTCTGGAATCCCGAGACCCTGGACAGTATGCTGTTCGGGGAGCCCTACATCAACGAAAAGAACCCCCGCCTCTGTATGGCGGAGCTGGCCCAGGAGGGCACCCTTTTCCTTAAAAATGTGGAGCAGCTGCCGGGGGAGATCCAGTACAAGGTGCTTCAGCTTATCAACGGACGGCTGATGCGGAACGGCCTGAACAGCCCGGTGGGGGCCAATGTGCGGGTCATCGCATCCACCCACACCAGCCTGCTGGCCCGGGTGGAGCGGAAGGAGTTCAGCCAGGAGCTCTACTATGCCCTCAGCGTCATGAACCTGGAGCTGCCTCCCCTCCGTCACCGCCAGGAGGATCTCCTCCCCCTCATGGAAGAATACCTGGACCAGTGGAGGAAGAAGTACAAGCGAACTGTCCGGCTCACCCAGCCTGCTCAGCAGGTGGTGAAGAACTATGAGTGGCCGGGGAACCAGGCCCAGCTCCGCCGTCTCTGCGAGCGGATCGTGCTTCTGGGGGAGAAGCGGTTGGTAGATGAGGTGTTCGTCCGCAGCCAGATCGACCAGGTCCACCCGGTCCAGCTGGAGGAGGGGGAGAAGATCCTGGTCTACCAGGACCGGAAGGCCATCCAGATCCGGCAGCTCCTGAAAAAGTACAACGGCAGCCGGGAAAAGGTGGCCGCTGCCATGGGGATCAGCAAAACCACCCTTTGGCGTTACATGAAAAAGAACGGCATCATCGACTGAGAAGGAGGACAAGACCATGACATTGAATTTTGAACAGATGGGGGAGAAATCCTTCCCCAACTTCAAGGGCGGAGAGAAGAGCCTGGTGGCGGCCATGTACGCCGCCCCCGAGATCAAGATCATGCGGGCCCGGCTGGAGCCCGGCGCTACCATCGGCCTTCACACCCATGACACCAGCGCCGAGATCATCTACATCCTCTCCGGCACCGCCACCGTGGTCACCCCGGAAGGGGATGAGGTGGTGTCCGCCGGACAGTGCCATTACTGCCCCAAGGGGGGCACCCACAGCCTCCAGAACCGCAGCGGGGAGGAGATCTCCTTCTTCGCCGTGGTGCCCGAGGTGTAAACGAGACCCAGATCAAAGGGGCGGCCCCTCTCTTCACGGGAGGGACCGCCCCTTTTTCAGAAAAAAGGAAAAGCCGAAGGCGGTCCTGCCTTCGGCTTTTCCCTTTCAGAAGGAGTTTAGATAATACGCGTGACTAGAAACCCGCCTGAACCTCACAGGAAGAGGGTCAGCAGGGGCACCGTGAGCAGCGAGGTCACGGTGGAGATAAAGACGCACTTGGAGCCATACCGGGCATCCGCCCCGTACTTGGCCGCCAGAATGGCGGTGGTGGAGCCGATAGGCATACCGGAGAGGACCACACTCACCCCGATGGTAAGGGGGTCTACGGCAAGAGCCTTCAGGACCACCAGGCAGGCCGCCGGGAAGAGGATCTGGCGCACCAGCACCAAGTAGAAGATCTTTCCTTCCACCACGTCCCGGAGAGGGACCTGGGCCAGGATTACCCCCACCAGCATCATGGCCAGGGGGGAGGTGCAGTCCCCAATGCTTCCAATGGCAGAATCCAGGAATCCGGGAAGGGGAAATCCTGTGAACATCCGGATCAGCCCCAGATAGACCGCAATGATGGTGGGGTGGACCGCCACCTTCTTGATCCCCTCCCAGCCGCTGGTGGGAGTGAAGAGGGAAAGCCCTGCACTCCACATAAGGATCCGGGTGGGGATGATGAAAAGGGAGCCCAGCAGCAGTCCTTCGCTTCCGAACATCCCGCTGACGATGGGAAGGCCCGCAAAGCCGGAGTTGGTCACCAGGGTGCCGTACTCCATGATGCACCGCTCCTGGGGCGGGAATTTCAGGTAAAGGAATTTCCCTGCCACCAAAGCGATGAGAGCCATCACTGCGGCGATGACCAGAGCCAGGGAGGCTTGTTTCAGAGTCTCCAGGGTCACCTGGACGTTAAAGGACTCAAACACCATGCAGGGCATGGTGACATAGACCACCAGATCGGTGAGCTTGCCCCGGGTATGGTCGTCCAGCAGGTTCAGCTTCTGGCAGAGGATCCCCACCAGAATGTAGACAAAAAGGACCGACTGGACATTGAGCATCCGAAGAAAGTTTTCCATATCAGGTAATGGGTGCAGGATTGAAGATGCACATATCGTTGTGGAAGCCGTACTGGTCGCTATAAGGCGCCTTGACGCCGCTGGCCACATCCAGGATCAGGTTGAAGATCTCGGTCCCCACCTCGGGGATGGTGGCCTCGCCGGTGGCGATGGGACCGGCGGAGATGTCGATGAGGTCGAACCAGTGCTCCTTCATCTCATTCCGGCTGCACACCTTGATGACGGGGGCCACATCCAGGCCGTAGGGGGTGCCCCGGCCGGTCATAAAGACCTGAAGGCCAATGCCGCTGGCCACCTGGCTGGGGCCGCAGACAATGTCGCTGGCGGGGGTGGCTGCAAAGATCAGTCCGTGCTTGGTGGGTTTCTCGGCGGGGGAGAGGACCTCTACAATGGGGCTGCTGCCGCTCTTGGCAATGCTGCCCATGGCCTTCTCCACAATGTTGGCCAGACCGCCCTTCTTGTTGCCGGGGGTGGGGTTGGCGTCCCGGTCTACTCCGCCGGCTTCCAGGTAATCGTCATACCACTTCATCTCGGCGGCCAGCTTGTCCCGGACCTCGGGGCTGACGCACCGGGCAGCCAGCATATGAACGCCGTCCCGTACCTCGGTGACCTCGCTGAACATAACGGTGGCCCCGCCCTTCACCAGCATATCGGCGGCATAGCCGGCGCTGGGGTTGGCGGTCAGGCCGCTGAAGGCGTCGCTGCCGCCGCACTGCATCCCGATGAGGAGCTCGCTCAGGGGCAGCTCCACCCGGGTGCGCTGGTTCAGCTTCTGGAGCTTCTTGTCCGCCATATCCACAATGGCCTGCATCATGGCGTCATGGCCCTTCCAGTCCTGGAGGGTCAGGCAGTTCTCCGGGGTGATATCCTCGGGAGGCAGGATCCGGTCATAGGTGAGCTTTTCGCAGCCCAGCCCCACCACCATGATCTCCCCCCCAAAGTTGGGATGGCGGATCACATTGGTGATGGCCCGGATGGGGATCTTGGCCATGGGGGCGTTGATGGCCACGCCGCAGCCGTAGGGATGGGTGATGGCCACTACCCCGTCCACGTTGGGGTATTTGGGCAGGAGCTCCTTCTTGATCCGTTCCACAGCCACCTTTACCACGCCGGCGGCGCACTGGACGGTGGTCACGATCCCCAGCAGGTTCCGGGTGCCGGCAGGGCCTTCCTTGTTGGGATAGCCCATCCAGGTGGTACGGGGAGGATCGGGAAGCTGATCGGGGGTCAGAAGATTGGTGCCCCAGGGCATATTGTCCACGCTGGGGCTTTCGGGCAGATCCAGCATATGCTCGTTGATCCAGCTGCCTACGGGGATGTCATCCTTGGCGTAGCCCAGGACCACCCCGTACCGGATGATCTCGCCCCCCTTGGGAATGTCCGTCAGGGCGATTTTGTGAGCCTGGGGGATGGGCTGAAGGGTCACCACGCCGGGCATGATCTGGGTGCCCTGGTCAATGTCATGGACGGCAATGGCTACGTTGTCCTGATCCTTGACCTTAATGTAAAGCGGTGCGCTCATAGCAATACGACCTTTCTATATGGTGGCAAAACAGGGAACGACCTGAAAAGGCCGCTCCCTATTTTGCTTTTTAAGGAGAATGTAACATGAGTAAGGGAATTTCAAAAATTAGGGATCAGCGGACCATGCAGGGCTTCTTGTTGTCGAAGGTCCAGCCGGGGATGAGATACTGCATCCCAACGGCGTCGTTCCGGGCGCCCTTGCCGTAGCACTTGTCCATGTACAGCTGATGGGCCTTCATGACCTGATCACGGTCCACCTCAATGCCCAGGCCGGGCTTGTCGGGCAGGTCGATGCAGCCGCCCACGATCTGCATGGGCTCCTTGGTCAGCCGCTCACGGCCTTCCTGCCAGATCCAATGGGTGTCAATGCCGTTCATTTTGCCGGGGATGGCAGCGGCGCACTGGACCACCATGGCCAGGGAGATGTCGAAGTGGTTGTTGGAGTGGCAGCCCCACATAAGGCCGAAATCGTTGCAGAGCTGGCCTACCCGGACAGAACCTTCCATGGTCCAGAAGTGGGGGTCAGCCAGAGGGATATCCACGCTCTGGAGGGCGATGGTGTGGCACATCTGCCGCCAGTCGGTGTTGATCATGTTGGTGGCGGTGGGCATCATGGTGGCCTTCCGGAACTCGGCCATCACCTCACGGCCGGAGAAGCCGTCCTCGGCGCCGCAGGGATCCTCGCAGTAGGCCAGGACCTTCTTCAGGTCGGGAGCCACAGCCAGGGCCTGCTTCAGGCTCCAGCAGCCGTTGGGGTCCAGGTCTACCCGGGCCTCGGGGAAGGCTTCCTTGATGGCGGTAACAGCCTTGACTTCCTCCTCGGGAGCCAGAACGCCGCCCTTCAGCTTGAAGTCCTCAAAGCCGTACTTTTCATGGGTGGCCTTGGCCAGGGCGACGATGGCCTCGGGGGTCATGGCCTCCTCATGGCGCAGACGGTACCAGTCGCAGGAGGCATCGGGCTCCTCCTCGTACTCCAGGTCGGTCTTCTTCCGGTCCCCAACATAGAACAGGTAGCTGAGGAAACGGACACGGTTCCGCTGGATGCCGTCTCCCATGAGGGCAGCGGCGGGCACGTTCAGGAACTTGCCCAGCAGGTCCAGGAGGGGAGCTTCCACGGCGGTGACGGCGTGTACGCCTACCCGCAGGTCAAAGGTCTGGAGGCCACGGACGTCGTCCTTGATGTGGTCGGCCAGCCAAGTGCGGACCTTGTTCAGGGTCTGCTTGTAGTCAGCGATGCTGGTGCCCAGGACCAGGGGCTTGATATCCTCCAGAGCCTTGGTGATCTTCTCGCCGCCGGGCACTTCGCCTACGCCTTCGTTCCCGTCAGAATCGGTGAGGATCACAATGTTCCGGGTGAAGTAGGGGGCATGGGCGCCGGACAGGTTCAGCTCCATGCAGTCATGGCCGGCTACGGGGTAAACTTCCATTTTAACAACGGTAGGGATATTAGCCATAATACATTACTCCTTGTATAGAATTTTCTTTGTCAGGGAAAGGAGACTTACCGGATCTCTTTGATTACAGAATACCATGAAAAACGCCAGGGGTGGAGAGGCAAAAAAACCAAAAATAAGGGCCTTTTTGGGGCGGATTCGCCAATATTGCAAAAGCTGAAATTTCACTGAAAATCAAAGTTTCAATGGATTTCAAGCGGGAAATGTCCCCTGGAGAATCCCGGCAACAAAGGGCTGCACAGCCCAGCTGCACAGCCCTTTGTTAAGCGGGAGAGGAGATAGCAGATCAGCGGACCAGGCAGGGCTTCTTGTGATCGTACTTCCAGCCGGGGATAAGGCACTGCATGGCCAGGGCATCGTCCCGGTCGTGGCTGGGCAGACGGTTGTAGAGGGCGTTGGCCTCCATGACCCGGTCCATATCCAGGGTGACGCCCATGCCGGGCCCTTCGGGCACCTGGAGCTTGCCTCCCACGATCTGGGGGGTATCCTTCAGCAGGTTCTGACCGTCCTGCCAGATCCAGTGGGTGTCCAGGGGAGCGGGGTCGCCCACGGCGGCGGCGCCTACCTGGGCAAAGGCCGCCAGGGTAATGTCGAAGTGGTTGTTGGAATGTACGCCCCAGGTCAGGCCCCAGCTGTTCAGCAGCTGGCTCATCCGGATGGCGCCGTCGAAGCCCCAGAAATGGGGGTCGGCCAGGATGATGTCGCAGGCGTTGAGGCTGACAGTGTGATAGAACTGCCGCCAGTCGGTGGCGATCATGTTGGTGGCCACCTGGAACTGGGTGGCGTTCTTGAACTCCCGCATGATCTCACGGCTGGAGTACCCGGCCTCGGGTCCGCAGGGGTCCTCCATGTAGGTGATGATGCCGTGCATATCCTTGGACAGCTCAATGGCCTCGGCCAGGCTCCAGGCGCCGTTGGGGTCGATGTTCACCCGGGCGTTGGGGAAGGCCTTCTTCACAGCCTTGCAGGCTTCCATTTCTTCCGCCCCGGCCAGAACGCCGCCCTTCAGCTTGAAGTTCTCAAAGCCGTACTTCTCGTGGAGGACCTGAGCCTCCTCGGCCACCCGCTCCGGGGTCAGGATCACTTCCCGGCGCATCCGGAACCAGGGATCCTTGCTGTCGCTTTCATCCAGGTAGGGCAGGGAGGCGTCGGTCCATTTGTTCTTGTCCGAGACATAGAACATATAGCCCAGCATCTCCACTTCCTTCCGCTGCTGGCCCTCGCCCAGCAGCTGGCACATGGGCACCCCCAGGTGCTGGCCCAGCAGGTCCAGCATGGCGCATTCAATGGCCCACTCGCTCTTGACCACGAACTTCAGCTTGGAGATATCCAGGGTCTGGATCCCAGCCCCATCATCGGCCTCGGCCCGGGTAGCCAGCCGGTGGATGGTCTGGAGGATCTGGCGGTAGCAGCTGACCGGCTGCCCTTCCACCAGCGGTCGGACTGCGTTAAGGCAGTCGCAGGTGTAGTCGCCGCCGTGGATCTCCCCAATGCCGGTGTGTCCGGCGTTGTCCTGGAGGATCACCAGGTTCCGGGTAAAGCAGGGAGCATGAGCGCCGGACAGAGTCATAAGCATACTGTCATACCCGGCTACGGGGATCACCTGCATTTTGGTAATAATAGGACTGCTGTTCATAGGTAAAAACTCCTTTGGCAATGGGGGCTGATAAAAAAGGCCCCCGGCCCCTTGGGGCCGGGGGAGTTAGGAATTGCCCCTGTGAAGAATGGCTTGATAAACTTAGGCGAGAGAATCAGCGATCTCCTTGATGGTGTTGTACATCCACTCTTCGTTCTCAGCAGACTCCTCAGCGGACAGGTAGTAGGGGGTCATCTCAACGCCACGAATAGCTTCGGCAGCCTCGGGATCGGCATGGATGGCCTGGACCAGATCCTCGTAGTAGGTGATCACGTCGTCACTGGTCTCCGGGGGGAAGTAGAAGGAGAAGTCACAGTCGGGGTAGACCAGGTCGATGCCCTGCTCCTTGAAGGTGGGGATGTCAGGGATGATCTCGGAGCGGTTCTCGGTGGGAACACCCAGGCAGGTGAAGTCGCCGGACTCCAGGTAATCCTTGCAGTTGATGTAGGAACCGGGCATCAGGTCCACGGAACCGGACAGCATAGCGGCGATCTTGTCAGAGTTGGAACCGCCGTCCACCAGCTTCAGCTCGATGCCGGCCTGCTTCTGGAAGGCCAGCAGCTCGTAGTAGGTGTAGGCGCCCACCTCGGTCACAGCCTGCAGCTGGCCGGGGTTGGCCTTGGCAGCCTCAATGAAGGCGTCCAGGTCGGCGTACTTCTCGGGGTTGACGTAGAGCTGCTGAGCGGGGTCCTTGGCAAAGGTGGGGCCCAGCTTGAAGGCGGTGTAGTTGTAGTCGGTAATGCCGGCAATGTTGGCCACGTTGACCAGGGTATGGCCGTACAGGAAGGTCATTCCGTCGGGAGCAGCCTCCAGAACCTGGTTGGCAGCTACGGAGCCGGAAGCGCCGTTGGCGTTGACCACGATGAAGTCAGCGCCGGTCAGCTCCTTGGCGTACTGGGCGAATACACGGGCAGACAGGTCGGTATTGCCGCCTGCACCGGCGGGAACTACGATGGAAACAGTGCCTTCGGGCTTCCAGGTGCTGGTGGTCTCAAAAGCGGCGGCGGAAGCGTCACCGGAAGCGTCACCGGAAGCATCGCCGGTGTTGGCATCGGCAGTATCGCTGCAGGCTACCAGGCAGAAAGCCAGAGCCAGGCAGAGGACCAGAGCAATGAGTCTCTTCATTTTCATGGGTTTAACTCTCCTTTTGTTTCGTTGTTGCGGTTGATGGTGCGAGGGGGTTCCTAACAAATCACTCTCTCAAAGAGAGGGGGATCAAACGTTGGCGTCCTTCTTCCCGTAGTAGGCCTTGTACTCCTTGTAGACGGACCAGACCAGAACGGCAATGGCGATGAAGAAGAAAGCGTCAAAGATGGGATGGGTGAAGAAGTTTGCGAAGGAATCGTACTGCATGATACCGCGGCGCAGGTAAGTCTCCACCATTTCGCCAATGAGGAAGCAGAGAACGAAGGGGGTGGTGGGCAGGCCGAACTTGTGGTACAGGTAGCCGATAACACCAAAGATGAGAACAGACTGAACGTCGAAGATACGGTTGTTGGTGGCGTAAGCGCCTACGCAGCAGAGCACCAGGATGCAGGGCAGCAGGATGTGCTTGGGAACCTTCAGAACCTGGACGAAGCCCTTGATGCAGGTCCATTCCACGATCAGCATAATGAAGGTGCAGAGGATGCAGGCGGCGAAGATGCCATAGACCACGTCGGAGTTCTTCACGAAGAGGAGGGGACCGGCGGAGAGGCCGTGGATCAGGAAGCCGCCCAGCATCATGGCGGTAACGCCGTCGCCGGGGATACCCAGAACCAGCAGGGGGATCATGGCGCCGCCGATGGTGGCGTTGTTGGCGGACTCGGTGGCAACGATGCCGTCAGGGCAGCCCTTACCGAATTCCTCGGGATGCTTGGACATATTCTTGGCGGTCATGTAAGCCAGCATACCGGAGGTGGAACCGCCGATACCAGGCAGGATGCCGATGCCGGTGCCAATGAGGGAGGACCGGAACCAGTTGGGCAGGTGGTAAACGAACTCCTTCATGCTGAAGCCGAAGCCCTTTACCTTCTTTACGGGAATGGTCTCGGCCTTGCCGCCCACCATTTCCTCGGCGGTGATGAGGATGTCCGAGATGGCGAAGATACCGATCAGGGTGGGCAGGGTGTCAAAACCGGCATTCAGGGTAGACAGGCCGAAGGTGAACCGGGGAGTGCCGTCGATGGGGGCCATACCAATGGTGGTGAACATAAGGCCGAAGAGACCGGCCAGCAGGCCACGGATCATGTTGCCGGAGGACAGGATGGCCACCATGGTCAGGGCAAAGAAGCAGATGCCGAAGTTCTCCACAGGGCCGAACTTCAGGCAGATATCGGCCAGCAGGGGAGCGCAGAAGGTGAGAATGATGAAGGAGAAGATGGAGCCCAGGGCGGAGAACACAATGCCCAGGCCCAGTGCCTTCATAGCCTCGCCGTTCTTGGCCATGGGATAACCGTCAAAGGTAGTTGCGATGGAGGAGGCGGTGCCCGGCATATTCAGCAGAATGGCCGAGATCAGACCGCCGGAAATGCCGCCGATGTAGACGGCCACCAGGGTGTTCATGCCGGTGGAGGCGTCCATGCTGAAGGTCAGAGGCAGCATAAGGGCCACCGCCATGGAGGCGGACAGGCCGGGGATGGAACCGAAGACGATGCCGATGGCAACGCCTGCGATCATAAGCAGGATAGATTTAACGGTGAGGATGCTGACGAATCCAGCACCCAGAGATGCCAATGCTTCCATTGATTCGCCCTCCTTACAGTGCCAGGATGCCGGTGGGCATCAGGATCTTGAAGCCGTACCGGAACAGGAAGTAAACGGCCAGGGTAAAGATAATGCTGATTACGACCAACAGGATGATATCCTTCTTGGACCGCTTGTCTTCGGGAGCCAGCACCAGCATCTGGAGGATCAGGTAAGCCAGGGTAGAAACGATGAAGCCAACAGGCTGCATGATGCAGACGTAGATCAGAACCAGGATGATGCTCAAGATCACCCGCTTGTAGTCATACTGGGGCAGGGTCTTTCCTTCCAACTCAGCGGCGTTCCGCTTAAAGCGCCGCAGGCTCTGGATCAGCAGCACGGCAGCCAGAATGAAACTGATGCTGCTGATGACGATGGGCATGAAATCAGGACCGATATCCATGACCTGGGATTTGGGCAGCTGCATGGCCATTATAATCACAATGGCGGAGATGACCATGAAGAAAATGCTGACCACAATGTCCCCGTACTTTTTGAAGAACATAGGTGATTTCTCCTCTCCTTTGTTAGTGATTCCCCCGGCAGTGTGTCCTTTTTCCGCTCCGGAACGGGGAAAGAACGACCCCTCTCGGTATACTGGTATATTACACAAGAGGGGGACGGTCGAGGTTTACTTTCGTTGGGCGTTTTGTTATAATAGTGTCGACACCAGAAAAACAGGCTGCCCTTATGTATAAATTGTAAACTTTTTAAAAAAGTTTGTAAAACACGTTTTTTAGATAGTGTCCATCGCTTTTTCTAATGGCATGGGGGCGGCCTGGCGGGAAAGGCAGAAAAGATGGATGTTAAGAACCTTCGGTATGTGATCCAGATCGCAGAGCGGAAAAATATCACCAAGGCCGCCGGCGACCTGTATATTTCCCAGTCCAGCCTCAGTCAGGCTCTGTCCAAGCTGGAGCAGGAGCTGGGGGTCCCCCTCTTTTACCGGGTGCGGGGGGAACTGGTCATGACCCCGGCGGGGCAGCTTTATGTGGAGGCTGCCAAAAAGGTGGTGGAGATCCAGAAACAGCTTTACCGGGATATTGCCGGGCTTGCCCAGCGGGGGCATATTACGGTGGGGGTCACAAGCAACTTCGGGATGCGGATGATCTCGGAGGTGGTGCCCTGGTTCAAGGAGAAGTACCCCGGCTACACGGTGGAGATCACCGAGGTCAGCGTCCCGGCCCTTATTGATGCCATCCAGAGCGAGCAGCTGGACCTGGGGCTTACCGCTCTCTGCGACGTGAAGCAGGTGGAGGCCAAGGTGGAGCTGCTCCGGCGGGAGGAGATCCTCCTGGCGGTCTCTCGGCAGAACGAGTTTTCCGGCAGGCCCACCGTCGCTCCCCTTCACTGGGAGGAGGTGGCGGAGCACTTCAAGGAGACCAGCTTTGTGCTGGGAAAACAGGGCTCTACCCTGCGGGATGTGGCGGACCAGCTGTTCCGGGCGGTGGAGGTGGTCCCCCAGATCTGCTGCGAAAGCAACAACGTCATCACCCTTCGGAGTATGGTGGCCCACAATGCCGCCGCTGCCTTCCTGGCGGAGAGCTGTGCCATGGATTCGGAGCATATCGCCTACTATCACCTGAATCCCGGCCTCTTCCGCCTCAATGTGATGGTCACCCGGAAAAACTGGAACCAGACCCAGGCGGAGCAGGAATTCTGTGACGCTCTCCGGAATTATTTCCGGAACAACCAGGAACAGCCTTTCCTGGCTGAAACGGTGTGAGGCTTGGGAAGCGTCCTACTTATTTAATATATAATAATCCTTCCAACAAAAAATCCCCCGGATTTTGGTCCCGGGGGAAGAAAAAACGGGAGCCGGACCTTTCCAGGTCCGGCTCCCGCCGGTTTATAGAGGTAAAAGGGATCACACGGCGTCCGGGGAGAAGGCATAGCCGTGGTTGGCGTAGTCTTCCTCTCCCACAAATCCGGTCATGTCCACCACCCAGCCGTCCTCCCCGCTGCCCTGAATCACCCGGTAGGTGACCCGGTTGGTGGTGACGGTGGGGGTGCCGCCTCCCTGGCGGGGGGTGCCGCTGAAGGTGAAGGTAAGATTGAGCATGATGACGGCGCCGTCGGAGTAAAGGTTCAGGGAATCCCAGTCCGGCTCTACCACAAAGGTCTCGGTGTCATAGAGGGTGCCCATGTTGGCTTCCCCCAGGGCGTAGGTGGAGGCCCGCACCTTGTTGGCGGCGGAGGAGTGGACCAGATAGCTCATATCCTGGGCGTTGATGCACTCCAGATAGCTGCGGTAGTATTCGGTGATGATGGTTTGCAGCTCCTCCTGGGAAAGGGGCAGTTCCGGCGTGGGGGTGGGGGTAGGCCCCGGCGTGGGGGTGGCCGTGGCCTCCGCCTGGGGATCCTGGGTGGGCTGGAGGGTGGCGGCAGGGCTGGCGGTGGGACGGAGCAGTCCGGTAAGGTCCTCCAGGGTGTCAGGACCCCAGCCGAAGGGGTTCACCACCAGCAGTACCCCCAGAGCGCAGACGGCGACCAGCAGCAGGGTCACCAGGAAGATGAGGATCCGCAGCAGCCAACTGGGCCGGTCCTTTTGGGAGGCGGGCTCCTCTTTTCCCGGGTAAAGCCCCGACACGTCGGGACCCCGGCCAGGGCGGCGGGGACGGAGGTCGATCATCTCCCAGTCGTCCACCTTGGCTTCTGGGGGAAGCTCCGGAGGAGGCGTCACCGGTTCTGGATCAGCGGGAAGGTCTGACAGTCCGTCCAGGATCTCCTGGGTGGAGAACCGGTCCGGGGCAGGGGGATCCGGCTTCTTCTCTTTCAGGGGGGCGGCGCAGTAGGGGCAGAAGGAAAACTCCTCCGCCACCGGCTTGCCGCACTGGGGACAGATACGCTCCGACAAGACAAAGACCTCCCATCTAAACCCGCCCGGAGGGCGGAAATCGGATTTTTCCCTATTGTAGCACAGAACGGCCCCGGCTACAAGGAAAAGAATCGGTTGAAAAAGAGAGAAAATCGTGGTACCATTTAAGATGCTTTTTTCCCGGGCGGGAAAACAAAAAGGGGAGGGAACCCAAAATGGATCTGCAAGAAGGACAAGCCCTGGTCCGGAAGGAGCTGGACCAGGCCAAAGGCTACGCCCTGGCCGTTCTGCGGTGGTGTGTCATGGGCCTCTGCGTGGGGGCGATCTGCGGGACGGTGGGGGCGATTTTCCACCACGGCATCCAGTGGGCGGTGGAACAGTTCGGGGCCAACCCCTGGCTCCTCTACCTGCTGCCGGTGGGAGGACTGATCATTACCGCCCTCTACCATTTTCTGGGCCTTACCCCCGACCCGGGCACCAACGCCGTCCTCCGGGCCAGCGACACCGGGGAACCGGTGAATCCCCGGTTGGCTGTGGCCATCTTCTTCTCCACCATCCTCACCCAGCTGGTGGGCGGCAGCGGTGGCCGGGAGGGCGCCGCCCTCCAGCTGGGGGGCAGCATCGGCGGGTATCTGGGCCAGCGGCTGGGGCTGGGCCGCAGCGCCCGGCGGACCATCATCCTCTGCGGCATGGCTGCCGTCTTCAGCGCTCTTTTCGGCACCCCCGTCACCGCCGCCCTTTTCTGCCTGGAGGTGGTGCGGGTGGGGGCTATCCCCTACGCCGCCCTGGTGCCCTGCCTGATCAGCAGCCTGACGGCGGAGCAGGTCTCCCGGTTTTTGGGGATGGAGCCCACCGCCTTCGCCTTGAAAGCAATTCCTGCCCTCACCGGCCCGGCCCTCCTCCAGTGCGCTGCTCTGGGGGTGCTGGGGGGACTGGTGGCCATCCTTTTCTGTGAGGGCCAGCATTTGAGTCAGCGTCTCTTCGGGAAAATCAGCAACCCCTGGATCCGGGTCATGGCGGGCAGCGTCCTTCTTATCCTGCTCACCCTTCTGTTGGACAGCCGCCGGTATAACGGGGCGGGGATGGCCTATGTGACCCTGGCCATTGAGGAAGGGGATGCCCAGCCCCTGGGCTTCCTTCTCAAGATCCTCTTCACCGCCATCACCCTGGGCTGCGGTTTCAAGGGGGGCGAGATCGTCCCCTGCTTCTACACCGGGGCCGCCTTCGGCTGCGTGGCCGCTCCCCTGGTGGGGATGGACCCCGGCCTGGGAGCCGCCCTGGGGATGGTCACCGTATTCTGCGGGGCGGTAAACAGCCCCCTGGCCAGCCTGGTGCTGGCGGTGGAGGTGTTCGGGGGAGACATCCTGCCCCTGGCCGCCCTCCCCGTTGCCCTGGGATACCTGGTCAGCGGCCGGTGCAGCCTCTACAAAAACCAGATGATCCTGAACAGCAAACTGGACCTGGAAAGCTGAACTCCGGGAAATCTGCCGAAACCGGCCGGAAGGCCGGTTTTTTTGTTGCTTTTTGGGGGAAACTTTGGTATAGTGGGAAAAGTGTGGGTCTGGGCGCAGACCCGCCGGAATCTCACAAAGAGAGGGGTATGTATTTTGAAGCAAATGGATCTTTCCGGGGGTATTTATAATGCCCGGGAGCTGGGCGTTCCCCGGATGCTCATTCTGGGGGTGCAGCACACCTTCGCCATGTTCGGGGCCACCGTGCTGGTCCCCCTGCTCACCGGCCTGTCGGTGAGCACCACCCTGCTCTGTGCCGGCATCGGCACTCTGCTTTTCCACCTTGTCAACAAGGGGAAGGTCCCCGCTTTCCTGGGGTCCTCCTTCGCCTACCTGGGGGGGTTCACCATTGTCACCAACAATGGGGCCAACCCGGAGAACCTGCCCTACGCCTGCGCCGCCGTGGCCTGCAGCGGCCTGGTCTACCTGGCGGTCAGCGCCCTCATCGGGGTGTTCGGCATCGGGCGGATCATGCGGTTCTTCCCCCCGGTGGTCACCGGACCCATCATCATCGCCATCGGCCTGATCCTGGCCCCCAGCGCCATCTCCAACTGCGCCACTAACTGGCTGCTGGCGGTGGTGGCCCTGGCCGTGGTCATCGTCTGCAACATCTGGGGGAAGGGAATGGTCAAGATCCTTCCCATCCTGCTGGGGGTCATCGCCTCCTACCTGGTGGCCCTGGCCACCCATGCCGTGGACTTTACCACCGTAGCCCAGGCTGCCTGGCTGGGCCTGCCGGTGAAGAAGGAGGCCATGGGCCTCTTTGCCTTTGACGGCAGCAGCCAGTTCATCAGCGCCGTCCTCACCATCGTCCCCATCGCCATTGCCACCGTCATGGAGCACATCGGGGACATTGCCGCCATCAGCGCCACCACCGGCAAGAACTATATCCGGGATCCCGGCCTCCACCGCACTCTCCTGGGGGACGGCCTGGCCACCAGCCTGGCCGGCCTGCTGGGCGGACCCGCCAACACCACCTACGGGGAGAACACCGGGGTGCTGGCCCTGAGCAAGGTGTACGATCCCCTGGTGGTGCGGATCGCCGCTGTCTTTGCCATCCTCATGTCCTTCAGTCCCAAGTTTGACGCCCTCATCAACACCATCCCTGCCGGGATCGTGGGGGGCATCAGCTTCATCCTCTACGGGATGATCTCCGCCATCGGGGTTCGGTATGTCGTGGAAAACCAGGTGGACTTCACCAACAGCCGGAACCTGATCATTGCCGCTGTCATCCTGGTCTCTGCCCTGGGCTTCAACAGCGTGGGGGGCCTCACCTTCGGCCCCGTCACCCTCAGCGGCCTGGCCATCGCCGCTCTTCTGGGGATCCTTCTCAACGCTGTCATCCCCGGCAACGATTACCAGTTCGACAAGGTAAACGAAGGGGAACAGGGCCTGAATATGCAGGTCTGATCTTTCGCAAAAGAAAAACCCACACCAGCGCTGGTGTGGGTTTTTTTATCCTTTTTTGTGGGAGGATCTCACTCCACCAGCCACTTCATGGCGGCTTTCAGCCGCCGGGCCTGGTCGGGAGTGTCCTCCACAAAGGGGCTGTGGTAGAGGTTGTCGTAAAGGATATCTACATTCTCCGGGGTGGGGGCAATGCCGATGTCCGCCAGGGTCAGGGGCATTCCGAAGAAGGCCATCATCTCCCGCAGGGCGGGGATCTGGTCCTCCTGGCCGTTGAAGGCAAGCTGCATGGACTGGCCCACCGCCACGATCTCCCCGTGGAGGAACTCCCTGGCCTCCCGGGTGAAGTGGGTGCGGATCAGCTCATAGCATTCGTGGCCCAGGGCGGTCTGGCCAAAGCCCTTGCTGCACCCGGAGATGATCCCGGCCACCGCAACGTTCAGGTAGGCGATGTCCTCCACCGCCTTGGTCAGCTTCCCTTCCCGCACGTCCGCCACCGCCTGGTGGCCCCGCTTCCGGTAGATCTCCATGGTGTACCGGGCCAGGGCGAAGGCGGTGACCATCCCTACGGGAAATTCCTCAATGCCCATGTTGTCGTGGCCGTTCTGCATCTCCACCATCTTGGACATCCCGTCCAGAATGCCGCTGGCTACATAGCGGGCAGGCTCCCGGGCGATGACTTCCATATCCATAACAATGGCGTCCACCTCATAGGAATACCGCAGGCTCCCCAGGCTGGCCCCCTCCGGAGGGTACATGACGCTGAGGGGGGCAAAGGCCGAACAGGTGGCAATGCTGGTGGGGACCTCCACCACCGGCAGGTGCCCGGCGGGCAGCCCCAGATCCTGACCGGCAAAATAGCCGGTGGCCTTGGCCTGGTCCATGATCCGTCCTCCCCCTACCCCTACGATCACATCGCAGTGGTGCCGGATGGCCTGGGCGGCGTGGACCTTGGCCTGCTCGTAGCTGTTCTGCCCCGGCCAGAGGGAGAGATGGTATTCCATCCCCGCCCCCTCCAGGGCCCGGAGGATCCGGCCATCGCAGGCCTTCCAGGCTCTGGGCCCGGCAATGATGAGGGCCTTTTTCCCCAGCCGGGCGATCTCTCGGGGCAGAGTCTCCAGGGCTCCCTCCTGCTGGATGTACCGGCCGGCGCCGAATTTATAGGCGTTGTCCAGTTTGATCTCGGAAAGTGTTCTTGCTTCCGCTATTTTTGCTGATCCTTTTTGTCTGTCTCCCTTTCAGACACAGTTGGCCAAGGCCGGCCCGGCCTGCCAAAATCGGGTGCGAACCACCTCAAGGATAGGCCAACCGGGCCAGGGTGTCAATATGGCTAAACCGGGGAAAAGAGAAAGAAAAACGACATAAAGAATTTTTTCAAAAAAATATTCTTTTCGGTTTATAATCTGGGCGCAGGAGAGGGAAAAGGAAAAACGGAACAGCACCCCAAAGGAGTTTGGGGTGCTGTTCCGGGAGCTTAAAATTGGGAGGAATTTTTCTTTTTGTATTGCAGTGGGGTCATACCATATGCCTTTTTGAAAGCGTTGATAAAGGTTCGCACATCGGCAAAACCTACCAGCTCGGCAATATCGGTGATCTTTTCATTGGACAGCATTAAGAGCTTGACAGAACAGGAAAGCCTTATTGAAACGAGAAATTCGTTGTAGGTAATGCCCAACTGCTTTTTAAATGTTCTGGAAAAGTGTTCCTTGGAAACCGCAAATTTTTGGCAAACTTCCGTTTCAGATTTGATGTGCATATAGTTTTTGCGGGTGTACTCCATAATAGGAATAAGCCAAGGATGGGCCAAAGCGGTATTGCTGGCCAAACTTTTCTGCTTTCCGGAGGAAAAATTTTTCATCAGAACATACAAAAGCTGACAAACAAGATACTTCTCCTTCATATCATAGTAGGGATCATTGTCTCTCTGAATGTAAGAGGTGAGAAGTTCTTCCAGAATAGGCCTCAGATAATATTGGGCGTCTTTCTGGGACACATCAAAATGGACGTCGTCATAGTTGGGAATTTCCCGAAGAAGGAATTCCTCTCGAATGAGTAGAATAAACATTTGATGTTCATCATCCAACTGGACACGCTCGGCGTGAATTTCTCCGCTGTTGATGACGAAAACATCTCCTACTTTGGCATTGATAACATGGCCGTTGATTTCCACGACTCCTTCGCTGGAAAAGGTGTACCAAATCTCAATGCTTCGGTGCCAGTGAGTATTGCATTGAATCCCTTTGGCGCCTTCAATGCGGCAGAAGATTTGATTGGTCCAGGATGCATAGAAATTGTGATTGTCTCGGACCTGGTCCAACGCATACAAATGTTTTTTTGCCATTCTTACCTCTAAACAGCTACACGCCCAACAACAAATTCGGAAGGAAAAGGCAGATCCCCGGCACAAGGAAGAGCAGGATGTCCACAAGGAGCAGCCCTATGATATAAGGAA
>CALXEN010000081.1 GCA_944387325.1 uncultured Clostridia bacterium
GTGAACTACTGCCGCCAGCACGACATCCTTCTGGTGGCGGACGAGGTCCAGACCGGAGCCGGCCGCACCGGCACCTTCCTGGCCTGCGAGCATTACGGCTTCACCCCCGACATTGCCACCCTGGCCAAGGGGCTGGGAGGCGGACTACCCATCGGGGCGGTGATCATGGCCGAGAAGGTAGCCTGGCACATGGGCCCCGGCAGCCACGGCAGCACCTTCGGAGGGAACCCGGTGGTCTGCGCCGGGGCCATTGCCGTCATGGAAAAGCTGGAGGACCACGAGTTCATGCTGAATGTGGCCGACCGGGCTGCCCAGCTCCGGGCCGGGCTGGCCGCCCTGCCCCATGTGACCCAGGTCTCCGGCCTGGGGCTGATGGTGGGGATCCAGCTGGAGGAGGGCATCTCTGCCGCCGACGTCCGGGCTGCCTGCCAGGATGCCGGGCTGCTGGTCCTCACCGCCAAGAGCAAGGTGCGGCTGCTGCCCCCTCTCATCCTCACCACCCAGGATGTGGAGCGGGCTCTGCGGATCCTGGAAACTGTACTGGCCAACTGGCCCACTGAAACAAAGGAGGAGACGGAAGAATGAAACATCTTTTGAAAATGAGCGACCTGACCCGGGAGGAGCTGTTCCATATCCTGGACGTGGCCGATGAGCTGAAGGCGGACAACAAGGCCGGCCGGAAGCATCATTACCTGGAAGGAAAGACCGTCGCCCTCATCTTCGCCAAGGCTTCCACCCGCACCCGCACCAGCTTTGAGGTGGGGGCTTACCAGCTGGGCGGCCTGGGCACCTACCTGAACGCCACCACCGAAATGCAGATCGGCCGGGGGGAGCCCATCCAGGACACCGCCCGGGTGCTGGGCCGGTATTATGACGGGATCATGATCCGGACCTTCAAGCAGAGCGACGTGGATGCCCTGGCCCAGTGGAGCGGCATCCCGGTCATCAACGGCCTCACCGACTACTGCCATCCCTGCCAGGTGCTGGCCGACCTGCAGACCATCCGGGAGCGCCGGGGCAGCTTTGAGGGGCTGAAGATGTGCTTCATCGGGGACGGAAACAACATGGCCAACAGCCTCATTGTAGGCGGCCTGCTGGCAGGGATGTCGGTCACCGCCGTCTGTCCCAAGGATTACCTTCCCGCCGCCGACGTGCTGGAGTACGCCAAACAGTATCCCGGGAAGTTCACCCTCTGCCATGACCCCAAGGAGGGGGCCAAGGGGGCGGACGTCCTGGTCACCGACGTCTGGACCAGCATGGGCCAGGAGCAGGAGACCGAGCGCCGGAAGAAGGCCTTCAAGGGCTACCAGATCAACGGAGAACTGGTCACTCTGGCCAATGAAGGCTGCATGGTCCTCCACTGTCTCCCTGCCCACCGGGGGGAGGAGATCACCGCCGAGGTGTTCGAGGCCCACGCCGACGAGATCTTCGACGAGGCAGAGAACCGGCTCCACGCCCAGAAGGCCGTTATGGCCATCCTCATGGGCGGAAAGTAATTTTTCCACAAAAAAGGACGCACCCTGTGCAAAAGGGTGCGTCCTTTCTTTTTTATATCACATTCTTCGGCGGCGTTTCCGGTACCAGTTCCAGAAAATCATTCCGGCCAGGTAGAAGACCACCAGTCCTCCCGCTGCCCAGAGGGCCAGGCGGCACTGCCGGCTTTCCAGAGCTGCGCCTCCCACCACCGACAGGATGATGGCGGGGAGCCGTCCTGCCCCGCAGATGAAGATCCAGTGAGTGAGCTTGATGTCAGACAATCCCACCAGATAGCTGATGACGTCCTTGGGGGTGCCGGGGATGAGAAAGATCAGGAAAAGGATGCTCTCCTTCTTCTCGTCCGCCCGGAGGAGGGAGAAGGAGTCGATCTTCTCCGCCTCCACAAAGAGCTCCACGAACCCCCGGCCGAACCGCCGGACCAGGAGAAAGACCAGGGTGCTGGCCAGGGTGGTGCCTATGCTGCAAAGGACGGTGCCCCAGACCACCCCGTAGGCGTAGCCGGCCCCCACCTCGAAGGGGCCGCCGGGAATGACCGCCAGGAATACCTGGGCCACCACCATCCCCACAAAGAGGACAGCGCCCCAGATTCCCTGTTCGGCCACCCACTGCCGGAAAAGCTCTGGCTGGTCCACAAAATGGATAAGGGGCCTACCCACCAGCCAGCAGATTCCCAGCAGGACCGGAATCCCCGCCAGAAAAAGGGCTCGCTTGATTTTCCTTTGTCGTTCCATGGATCTTGTATTTCTCCTTTACCCTGATTCCTTCAGGGTTCCCCAAAGGGAAGGAGGGTATCCCCTTTCCCGGGAAAAAGTCAGTCCACCACCGGCACATCCAGGCCGAATTCCCCAGGCAGGAACCGGGGGCAAACGTTCTCCGCCGTACAGATCACCGAAGCGGCCAGCCGGGAACCGATCTCGCAGCTCTCGGCCAGGGTCTTGCCGTAGGTCAGGCCGATGGCCACTCCGCTGAAAAAGCTGTCCCCTGCCCCGGTGGTGTCGATCACATCCACCTTTTTGGCGGGGCAGTAGCCGCTGGCGCCGTCCTTCTGGGCGTAGACCGCTCCCAGATCTCCCATGGTCACCACCATTCTGGGGATCTGGGCCCCCACCACATTTTTCACCAGCACCTGCTCCATCTCCCGGGGGGCGAGACCGGTGTAGTCCTCCCCGAAGAGGAGGCCCGCCTCCTGCTGGTTGCAGACAAAGCAGCTGGTCCGTTTCAGAAAATCCCGCCGCTCCATGGCGATGCTCATATTGCTCACCACAGCGTAGACTTCCTTGTGGTATTTCTGGGCAAATTTGAAGACCTGGCTCACCAGCTCCGACTCCATGTCGATCTCCAGGCAAATGCTGTCGCAGTCCCGGAAGATCTCGTCCCCCTTCTCTTCCATAAGCTGCCCCAGAGGGGTCAGGTCGGGCCGCTTGCTGATGGCGGCGGTCACATCCCCGTTGTTGTCAAAGATGGCCAGCCAGGTGCCCATCCCTTCGGGGGTGCGGAGGATATAATCGGTGTTCACCTTATGGCGGCGGAGTTTCTTCACCACGTCCTCTCCCAGGCCGCCGTCATCCACAATGCTCACAAAGGTGGGCCGCAGCTCCACATTGGCAATGTCCTCGGCCACGTTCCGGCTGACCCCCCCGTGGACCTGTTCCACCCGGCCGGCGTTCCGGCCTCCGGGGATGTAGGCAGAGAGAGGATATCCCTTGATATCCACAAACACTGCGCCCAGTACCACCATTCCCATCTTGACACATCCTTACTTTTTTATTCTTTATTTTATCCTTCCCGGATGGAGAAGGCACTGCCCAGACCCACCAGTCCCACCAGACCTAAAGCCGTCAGCTCCATGAGGCCGGTAACGGTGCCCTGCCCTGCCAGAAAGCTCCAGACCCCCTGGGGCAGGGCCAGGCAGGTATCCATCAAAAAGGCCAGAAGCCCCGCACAATAACAGCCGGAGAGGCCCGGCTCCCCGGGCAGATAGACCAGCCGGAGGAGTTTGACCAGGAACCAGAGAGCCGCCAGGTAGGCCAGAGCCTCCCACACCACGGCGATCCGCTGAAGATTGGCCGCATAGGTAAGGCCGTGGAGGAAACTCTGATAGAGGAAATACAGGGTCCCGGCGATGCCCAGAGGCAGGGGGATGAAGGTCCGGTAGCTGAGGCCCAGCCAGTGGACCCCCAGCAGGGCCAGCCAGACCCCGGCCAGGCCGGGAAGGATCCACTCCAGGGGGCTGGCCCAGGAAAAATACTGGGCCGCCGTCATACAGAGGACCGCCCCCGCCCCAAAGCTGGCCAAGGCGCATCCCCACCGGGTCCGGGGGGCGGGGAGGCTGCGGGACCTGGCCAGACGGCCCAGCCCCCACAGGAAAAAGACCAGTACGGCCAGGACCAGATACCGGACCCAGTAGGGCCCCACCAGGGCAAAGCCGGTTTCATAGTCGGTAAAGTTATTGAGATCCAGCCAGCGGGCCACCCCTGCCAAAAGGCAGAGGACCGCCGCCAGAAAGGTATAGATGGGTTTCATGGGTTCCTCCGCATATCCCTCCGGGCTGGGGCATAAAATGGGATTGGACAACCCGCCCGGAAGATCATCAGTTCCATAATACCCATTTTGGGGCGGGATTTCAAGAGCGAAGGAGCATCCTATGAAGCGCATCCTGTTATGGGGGGTCCTGCTGGCAGTCCTCACCGGAGCCCTGCCTTTGGTCTGCCTCCTCCTGCCCCGGGAGAACCTGGCTGCCGGGGAGCCTGTCCCCTCCCTGGAGGAGACCCAGGCCACCCCTGCCCCGGAGGAGGAATGGGCAGCGGAAGAGTCCGCCGACCTGCCCCCCACCGATTACCTGGACCCTCTCCTCATCTGGGACGGTGACGCCCAGGTGGTGCGGACGGTGGAGGTGCTGGACTATCTCATCGGGGCGGCAGCCAGCGAGATGCCGGTGGACTGGCCTGCCCAGGCCATCCAGGCCCAGATGGTGGCCAGCCACAGCTGGGCCCTCTACTGCCGGGACCACCGGGACGGCAGCAACGGCGGGGCCTATTTTACCGCCAGTCCCCAGCGGCGGGAGGGGTACATGACCCGGGAGGTGATGGAGGCCTACTGGGGGGATTCTTATGAAGAGAACTACGCCTATCTGGAGGGACTTGCCCGGGAGGGGCTGGACCAGGTGGTAACCTGGGAGGGAGCTCCCGCCGGGACCTTCTACCATGCCATCAGCACCGGGGCCACCACCGACAGCGGCCAGGTGTGGGGCCAGAGCCTGCCCTATCTCTGCGGGGTGGACAGCCCCTGGGACACCCAGGCCCCCGATTTTGAGATGTCGGTGGCCCTGGGGGCCCAGCGGGTCTCCGACTGCCTGACCAGCAGCTTCGGCCTGGTGATGGAAGGTTCCCCCGGCCAGTGGCTGGGAGACCAGGAATTCGACAGCGCCGGGTACTGCACCGCCATCCAGGCGGGAGGACAGTCCCTTTCCGGTATCTCCTTCCGCACTGCCCTGGGGCTCCGGAGCGCCGCCTTCACCTACAGCTATGATCCCACCTGCGGGGAGTTCACCTTCACCACCAAAGGATACGGCCACGGGGTGGGGATGAGCCAGTGGGGGGCCAGGGCCATGGCCCTGGAGGGAAGCAGCTGGCAGGAGATCCTGGCACACTATTTCCCCGGCACCCAGATCACCGCCGCCCGGGGAGAATAACATGGATTTATTTCCCCTTCTATCCAGATAGCACTCTTTGCTCCAGTCCTCTGCAACAAACGACGCAATAAAGCGCCTTTTCCTTGAAATTTCCCGGCAATTTCCCCTGTACCAAAGGCTTTTTCCTTTATTTTTTTGTACAAAAGCGACACATTCCTTGCCCATTTGAGCTAAAAATTATGAATTTTTGCGCTATAACTTGAAAAGAATCCCTTTAGAAAATGTGCTATAATTTCAGCATAACAAAGCTTTGTTAAATACACCTTAACAGTTTCGGAGGCCATTTTGTTAATTACGGATATGTGTCAAAGTCCGGAAGTAGGGGTGTATACCCCCCGGCCTTATGTGAAAAGACAGTTTCCCCTTGTCCGCTACGCATCAAAAACCGTTTTTGAACTGATGGATATTTTTTTACCGGAAACTGGCGAGGGACCTTTTCCGGCAGTGATCGACCTCCACGGCGGCGGCTACTTTTACGGTGCCCGCTGTTCTGTACGGATGGAGCCGGTATTGGATATGATCCATCGGGGTTTTGTGGTGGTATCCCTGGATTACACCTTAAGCCCCTATGGAAAATTTCCTCTTCCCATTCAGGAATTAAAGGCAGCCGTGCGGTTTCTCCGTGCCAACGCTCAGAAGTATTGCATCGACCCTGATCGGATCGCCGCATGGGGACTCTCGGCAGGAGCTTACATCGGAACCCTGGCCGCAGCAACCGCTGACCTTCCCCTGTTAGATGACCCCTCTATGGGAAACGGTTCTTTCTCCTGTGCGCTCCAGGCTGTGGTCGATCTGTACGGACCGGTAGACTTTACCATTGACGACATTGCCGGAGATGAAAATCCTGCCGAGACTATGTATGCGTCCTTCCTTGGCAGCCCATTGAGCAATGTCCCGGATCTGGTATATCTGTCCAATCCCTGCAATTTCATCACAGAAAAGATGCCTCCCATTTTCATCCAACATGGAGACTGCGATCATCTGGTAAATATTCGTCACAGCATTGAATTATATGAAACTATCTGCAAGGTTACAGGGGGTAAGGATGCGTTTTTCGAAATCATAAAAGGGGCGGATCACGCCGACCCCCTCTTCCGAACCGACCAAAACAACCAGAAAATCTATGAATTTTTAGACCGTGTATTGAAAGCGAAAGCTTCATAATATTAATTTTCAGGAGGTAACATCATGAAGAAGGTATTATCACTTATCCTCGTTTCCGCATTGCTGGCTGGCGTTCTTAGCGGCTGTGGATCCACCGCTTCTCAAGAATCTACCGCCGAAACCCCGGCTCCTGATTCCTCCGCACAAACCAGCACCGCCGGGGATGACACTGTGTACAACCTGCAGTTCAGCACTACCATGGCTGCCGACACTTTCGGCGTTTTTCGGCGTTAAAGAAATCGTAGATTGCATGGCCGAGATCGAGGATCTCACCGACGGGCATATCACCTTCTCTCAGACCTTCAACGGATCTTTGGGGGATGAGAACGAACTGTTGATGAGCGTAATGGAAGGATCCTTGGATCTGGTCATTGCCGGTCCTGGCACTCTGGCCACAGTCGACCCCGCCTTTGACGTTTATAACACCCCCTTTATGTACAAGGATTACGACCATGCCCTGGCCTCCTGGAACAGTCAGGAGTATGCGGATTGGCTGGAGAGCCACGGCGATCCCTTGGGGATCTCCTTCCTGACCACCATCAACCAGGGCTTCTCCGGTATTCTTAATAGCAAGCGGGATGTATACAGCCCCTCTGATCTGGAAGGTCTGAAACTCCGTGTTCCCGACCAGGCTTCTCTTATCGCTCTGTGCAACGGGATGGGGGCCGTGGCCACCCCCGTGGCAGCCTCCGAGCAGTATATCAGCATTTCTCAGGGCGTTATCGACGGTGCAGTCCATTCCATGGCAGCCCATGTAAGCTGGGGTCTGACAGAGATTGCCAGCCATTATACCGAGACCAACCATATGCTGGCCTGCGGCATGGTGGTGATGAATTCTGAAAAGCTGAACAGTCTGCCCGAAGAATACCGCACCATTTTGGTAGAGCAGTTCAAAGAATGCCAGAATACCATCTTTGAGAATACTGTAAATTCTGTACAGACTGATTATGAAAAGGCCATGGCCGACGGCGTCACCATCGTTTACAATGACGAAGTGGACGTGGAGGCCTTCAAGGAAAAGCTGTCCGGTTTGATCGAAGAGTACAAGGCTAAGGCCCCTGATTTCTACGAAGCCGCCCAGAATGTTCAATATTAAAAACCCAGTTGGCACCGGAGGACAAGATGAAAGTTGTCAAAGATCTCAACAACTGTTTGTGCAAAATTGAGAACTTTTTCAATTCTGCCGCCCTGGTTGTTGTTCTGATTGTAATCACTGCACAGATCGTCTTTAGATATGTGCTTACCTCTCCTTTGATTTGGAGCGAAGAGTTCTCCCGATATCTTTACGTCTGGATCGCATGGATCGGGTGTGCTTTCTGTACTGGGACCCGATCCAACATCACCGTCCCTATTTTCTTTGACAATCTGCCTAAAACAGTCAAATCCATCCTGACTGTTGTGGGGAATCTGGTTATTCTTGTCATGTTCGGGTATCTTCTGTATTTCTCCGCCCAATATGCCGTCAGCCAGCTGGCCTTTGCCGCTTCCACCATGCAGATCAGCCGGTTCTGGATGTTCGTTGCGCTGCCCGTTGGCATTGCCCTGACCATGATTCAGCTGGTGCTGGACACCATCCTTTTTGTGTGGGAAAACCGGAAAGGAGCTGTGGAAGAATGATTCTCGCAATGATTGCCCTGATCGTAGTATTGGTCGTTATCAACGTTCCCATGGCTTTTGCCCTTATGGCTGGTTCCCTGTTTTACCTCATGTTTTCGGATATGTCCATCA
>CALXEN010000082.1 GCA_944387325.1 uncultured Clostridia bacterium
CTCCTCCTTTACCGGCCTGGTCACCCTTCTTTACGCCATGGGGGGCAATCAGGACGAGACCCTGATGGACTTTGCCGTCAGTCTGGATGGACGGCAGCTGAATCGCTCTGGGGATGTGCTCACCTCCGTGGCCGGCGGCACCGATCTTGTGGGCATCACCCTGGAGGAAACTGCGCTGAAACGGGTGGCCGCCGGAGACGACATCGCCCTGGTCTATCCCGCGGACGGCACCAGCTGCGTGCCGGATGGCTGCGCCATTGTGAAAAATGCCCGCCACCTGGAAAATGCCCAGCTGTTTCTGGACTTCATCTCCGGGGAAGATGTGCAGCAGCGCATGGAGGCGGAGTTTTCTCGCCGGCCCGTCCGAACCGTTTCCCAGGAGGCGGAGATTCTTCTTCCCCTTTCGGACATCCCGCTGCTGGACTATGACATCTCCTGGGCCAGCGAGCACCACAACGGCATTCTCATGTCCTGGGCCTTTTATTTTGGAGGGGAGGAGCAGCCATGAAACTGACCCGATCCTTCCGCACACGGCTGTTTGTGGGCTTTCTTCTGGCTTCCCTGCTGCCCCTGCTGCTCTGCTCCGCCATGCTGCTGCAAATTTTCCGCCTGCAGATGGAGGCCCAGGCTGACAGTGAGTCCGACGTCCAGCTGATCCATGTCACCACCGCTCTGGATGGTCTGTACGACGGCTTTCGTCAGACCTCTCTGGCCCTGAAGGCCAGTCCCTATGTGGCCCCCGCCCTGGCCCAGGGACAGACGGACAGCTCCATGGTATACAGCGAGCTGTACAGCGCCACCGAGGGCAGCCGCTCCAGCGCCCGGTTTGATCTCTATGACGGGGAGGGAATTTGGCGCTACTCCACCCAAAGCTTGCCTCTTTCCCCTCAGCTGTCCACCCAGTGGGGCATCCTCTACGCCGCCCGCCAGAGCGACGGTTTGGTCTTTTCCCAGGTGGACGGCGGTGAATCCAGCAGCGCCCCCCTCTTCCAGGCTGCCGCGCACATTACCACCACCCATGGCCAGGATGCGGGCTATCTGGTCATCACCATGACCCGTTCCAACTTCCATCAACTGCTGGATGGAACCTATTCCAGTCAAAACGATCTGCTGCTGCTCGACCGGTATTGGCGGCCGGTCTACGCCTCTGTGGCCTCCCTGTCCGACACCTTGGCCCCACTGCTGCGGGAGAAGCTGCTGGAGGGCGAGGCACTGTATGGAGAGGGGGACGTGTATGCCTATGGAACAGCCTTCCAGGAGGAAATGGGCCTCTATGCCATTCTCCAGCGTCCCCAGGCTCTGACCCAATCCACCCGGGGACTTTTGACCACAGTAACAGTGGGCAGTGCCCTGGTGTGTGTGGTCATCTCCATCTTTATGGGCCTGCGGCTGAGCCGGCAGATGTTTTACCCTATCGAGCGGCTCCACAGCGCCATCGGCGAGGTGGCCCACAACAATCTGGACGTATACGTGCCTCCCTACCGGGACGATGAGCTGGGACAGCTGGCTCAGCGCTTCAACGGCATGCTGGTGGCTCTGAAGCACAACCAGGAACAGCTGGTGGAAAATCAGCGGGAGCTGAACCAGGCCCAGATCCGCATGCTTCAGGCCCAGCTGAATCACCACTTTCTCTGCAACACCCTGGACACCATGAAGTGGATCAGTAAGATCAACCAGGTCCCCCAAGTGGCTCTCATGTCCACCAATCTGGCGGACATTCTGCGCTTTTGCATCTCTCCGGAGGAGTTTGTCCCCCTGCGGCGGGAAGTGGAAATTTTACAGCGATACATCGAAATTCAAAAAATTCGTCTCTCCGGTGCCTTCTCCTTCCACGCGGAGATCCCCCAGGAGCTGGAGGACTGTCTGGTGCCCAAAATGATTCTCCAGCCCATTGTGGAAAACGCCATTCTTCATGGCCTGGAGGGGGTGGAGGACGGCCACATTCAGGTACAGGCGGAGAAGGTAGGCTCCTGCGTGCTGAACATTGTGGTCACCGATAACGGAAAGGGGTTGCCTTCGGATATGACGGGGGCCTACGCCCATTGCAGCTGGGAGCTGTCCCGGGGGCATTTGGGCCTTTACAACGTAGACACCATTCTTCGAAAATACTATGGGGAGGACTTCGGCCTTTATCTGTCCACAGGCAGCCAGGGCCGGGGCGCGGTGGTTTCCGCCACCCTTCCCCTGCGCCGGGAGGAGGAAGCAGAATGTTGAAGGTACTGGTGGTAGAAGACGAGGAGATGATCCGCAAGGGCATTGTTCTGGCGGTGGACTGGGCGGCTCTGGACTGTGTGGTGGTGGGCGAAGCCTCCAACGGGGAAGAGGCCCTGGCCGCCGTGGAGCGCTACGCCCCCTCTCTCATCATTACTGATCTGAAAATGCCAAAAATGGACGGCATTGAGATGCTCCGCCAGCTGCGGGAACGGGGAAACCGGGCCTATGTTATCATCCTCACCGCCTATGACAGCTTTTCCTATGCCCAAAGTGCCCTGCGCCTGGGCGCGGTGGATTTTCTCCTAAAACCCTTCCACGACGGGGAGCTGGAGCAGGCCGTACAGGCTCTGCGCCGGCGCATGGAGGTTCAGGAGGAGGGCGGAGCCGCAGCACCCCCCATTCCAGGGCTGAAAAAGGGGGACAAGAGCAAATATGTCCTTCAGGCTATGGACTATATCGGCCAGCACTATCACGATCCCAACATTACCGTGGGCGAAATCGCCCAGCATCTGGGGCTGAGTGAAGGCCACCTCAGCCACACATTTAAAAAGGAGACGGACTACACTCTGCTTAACTACCTCACCCGGTACCGCATCCACAAGGCCATGGAGCTGCTGCGGGACTGCCGGCTGAAGGTATATGAGGTGGCCGAGCAGGTGGGTTACAAGGATATCACCTATTTTTCCTCCACCTTCAAAAAACTGGTGGGAGTCAGTCCCTCTGAGTATCAGGATACCAGCTTATAAGCCGCAAAGGAGACGTACCATGATGATACAGGCAATTTTATTTGACCTGGACGGGGTGCTGGTGGACACCGATGTGCTCCACTATCAGGCCTGGAAGGAGCTGGCCGACCGTCTTGGCATCCCCTTTACCCGGGAACAGGGCAACCGCTGCCGGGGCACCTCCCGGATGGACAGCCTGGAAATTGTCCTGGAGGGGTCGGACAAACCCTATACGCAGGAGGAGAAGGAGGTCTTTGCCCGGGAGAAAAACGCCCGCTATCAGCAGCTTTTGGCTGCCCTAACCCCCGGCCACGCCGCCCCAGGCGCCCAGTTGCTTCTGCCGGAGCTTCGGCGCAGGGGATACCGGAGATCGGAAGAGCGTCGTGTAGGGAAAGA
>CALXEN010000083.1 GCA_944387325.1 uncultured Clostridia bacterium
CAGGTTTATCCCTGATGGAAGGGAAGAAGTTCCTTCATCTCCGGTACCGTCAGTGCCGGTGCCTCTGTATCCTGCTGGCAGGGCTTGTCCTTACTGCCCTGGTGACCCAGGTGGCCGGTTTCCGGTATTTTGACGCCTTGGTAGGAGATGTGTTCTATCAGTCCAAGGAAGGACCCAGCGAACACCTCTACGTGATCGGCATCGATGCCTATGCCCTGGATCAGATCGGGGCCTGGCCCTGGAGCCGCACCGTCATGGCGGAGGTCCTGGAGACCCTCAACGCTCACCCGGAGACCCGGCCTGCGGCCATTGGAGTAGATGTGGTTTACTCCGGGGAGACCGATCCGGAAGCGGATGCCGCCCTGGTTCGGGCCGCATCGGCGGGAAACGTGGTGATGGCCGGAATGGTGGAGTACGGCGCCCGGATCGCAGGGGAGGGGGACGCCCTCTTCATGGATCAGTTCACCGTGGTGGAAACAGCATTGCCTTTTCCCTCCTTGAGGCGGGCGGCGGCCACGGGGCATATCAACGCCATGTATGACTCGGACGGAGTGCTCCGGCATCACCTCTGGCAGGTGGAACTGCCGGACGGCACCCTGCTCCCCTCCATGCCCCAGAAACTGTATGAGATGTACTGCGAGGCCCAGGGGAAGCCGGGCGATTTCTCTCCTCAGACCGACAGCCGTGGGTTTTGGCGGATCGATTATTCAGCCGGACCGGGGGGCTACTATGCCTACTCGGTGAAGGATATCCTCTCCGGTGCCTACGATCCGGAACAGCTGGCGGGTCAGATCGTTCTCATAGGTCCCTATGATATGGGACTCTCCGATGATTTCATCACGGCGGCGGACCATGCGGAGCGAATGTACGGAGTGGAGTATATTGCCAACGTTACCGCGGCACTTCTGGAAGAGCGAAATCTCGCAGAACTTTCCGCTTCCAGCCAATATCTGCTGCTGGGGATCTGCTGCGCTCTCTGCGGACCCGTCCTGTACCTCTGCCGGTTCCGAATCGCAGCGGTCCTCTATCTTCTCTTTGTTGTGGGAGCAGGAGCAGGGGCACGGATTTTGTATCTCCTGGGACGGATCATCCATCCCCTTTGGATCCCAACCTGCCTTACCCTCCTTTTCCTGGGATGTGTGGCAGAGAAGTATTATATTGCTTCTCGGGAACGTCGATTCATCGTTAATACCTTTGAACGGTATGTAGACCCTGCCATCCTGCGGGAACTGCTGAGGGAAGGGAGCCAGGCCCTGGGCCTGGGAGGAAAAACCCGGGACATTGCGGTGCTATTTGTAGATATCCGGGGATTTACCCCGCTGTCGGAAAAGCTGGAACCGGAACAGGTGGTGGAGATCCTCAACCAGTACCTGACCCTGACCAGCGACTGTATCCGGTCTAACAGGGGAACTTTGGATAAATTTGTAGGAGACTGCACCATGGCGGTCTGGGGAGCACCCTTGGCCTGTGAGGACCCGGTCTGGCAAGCCTGCAAGGCTGCCATGGATATGGTAGACCGGAGTGCTCCTTTAGAGGAACGGCTGCACAGCCAATTTGGGGCCGATGTGAGCTTCGGGGTGGGAATCCATTACGGGCCCGCCGTTGTGGGAAACATCGGCGCCCAGGATCGGATGGACTACACCGCCATCGGGGATACGGTCAACACGGCGGCACGGCTGGAATCCAATGCGCCGCCGGGGAAAATTTATATTAGCCGGAAGGTGGCTGACCTGCTGGGAGACTGTGCAGAAGTTCATTCCCTGGGAACCACCGTAAAATTGAAGGGAAAAGCAGAGGGCTTTGAGGTCCTGGAACTGAAGGAGCTGAAACCGAGGAGGGGGAAAACGGCCGCTCAACCGTAAAACCATGAAAAAAGGAATTATAATTGCCATATTGGCCATTGTTCTGATCGCTGCGGCAGTGCTGGGGGTCCAGTACTTCCTGTTGGAATCCCATGACGGCCCGGAAGAAACCGTCCCCGGTGAGGAACTGGTCTTCCGGTCACCGGAGGGCCTTATGATGGGGGAGGACGGGACCCTCTATGTGGCGGACAGCGGCCTCCACACCATCCTGACTTTGGCTGCCGGTGAGGCCGACCGGGTGGCGGGTGTCGCCCTGCCCCAGGTGGGAGGGATCATTCCCGGTGCTTACAGTGACGGTTCGGCTACCCAGGCCCTCTTTAACGGGCCCACAGGAATGGTTTCCTGGCTAGGGGGTATCGTCATCAGCGATACCGGCAACAACCGGCTCCGCTTTCTAAAAAAGATAGCACCGTTCAGACTCTGGCCGGTACCGGCGTCCAGGGGTGTGAAAATGGGGACGTCAACAGCGCCACCTTCAATCAGCCCCGGGGGCTGGCAGTGGGGAGCGACGGCGCTCTTTATGTGGCCGACAGTGGCAACGGCAATATCCGGCGGGTGACCGACGACGGCATGGTGGAGACGGTGGTTTCTGGCCTTAGCTACCCCAGCGATATCTGCTGGGAGGGCGACCGGCTCTACATTGCGGACACAGGGGCCCACGCCATCCTCTGTTGGGATGGGGAACAGGTGCAGATGTTTGCCGGACAGACCCAGGGGGAAACTCTGGAGGATAACGCCGGATTTGTTGATGGAAACCTGGATCAGGCAGCCTTCTGCGCTCCCTCCGGGGTGCTGGTCCGGGAGGGGAAAATCTATGTGGCTGATACCGGAAACTCTGCGGTGCGCTGTATTGCGGACGGGCAGGTGGAGACCCTGACCTCTTTCCAGGGGACAGGGGGAGAACTTTGGCCCGCAGCCCCCACAGGGCTGGCCTGGGCTGACGGGATCCTCTACGTGGCCGACCCCTTTGCGGGGATCGTCTTTACCCTTCCTGCCGAATAGTCACCGGAGCTTCCTTTTATAAAGCAGAAAAACAGAAAAAGCCGCCGTTCAGAACTAAAGATACAGGTCTGACCGGCGGCTTTTTGACTTTTGAAGGGGGCGATCAGAGTTCTACGGGCCGGGGGACACGGCTCACCATTCCCCCGGCCTTTTCCAGGGCTTCCAGAGCTTCCTGGTAGGTCATCTTCCGGCGGAACATACAGATGGAGGTTTCAGCGTTGTGGCGGGAAGGCTCATGGAGAGCCTGGGCCTCCTCCATGGTGCAGCCGGCGGCTGAGGGCTATCAGGGAAACATTCCTCCCTGTCCGAATGTTCCGCCGATCCTTTTGCAATCTAATTGAATTTCCTCGTCGGATGGGCAAGCAAAGGCCGGTGATCTCTGGCTTTTCTTAAAGCGAGAGCAGGGAAAAGATGATAACCATACTTTTGACGTGGACAGCCTTTTATCAAATACGGCTTACTTTTGATGGATTTTGAATCTGTTCCGGGATTGATCCGTTATGGTTTCTTGAAGGTTCAATATCTTGTTGACTGGGATGGTAGAAAACAGCGTTGAAATCTCTCGGAAAAATTGGAAATTGCCGATAGATATGTTATACTAGGTGCAAAACACCTGCTCACGAAAGTGGTAAAGTACCAGAGGCTTTACTTAAATCTCTTGAAAGTATTGAAAATAAAATCACTCAAGGAAGGAAGTATTGTCTTGCCTAAAATCTTTATAAGTTATTCGCATCAGGATAGTGTCTGCGCCCGAGGTATCGCCCGGTTTCTGCTCAGGCAGAATTATGATGTGTGGATCGACGTAGAAAAGCTTGTGACAGGGCAGAAGTGGGCAACCAGTATTGATGCTGCCCTGAAGAAAGCGGATGTGGTGATTGCGCTGATCTCCCGAAATTCTGTCAGAAGACCGGAAGTGCTGCGAGAGGTGTCGGAAGCTCTGGACCGTGCGGAACAGGATGAGCAATTCAAGGTTTTGTTTGTAGTAATCGGGAATGTCCATGCCTCCTGGTTCGCCGGTGAAGATCCCGCAATTGCTGGCAAGGTTATTGATTACCTTAAAAAGGTGCAGTTTGTCCAGCTTGACGCAAGGGGGAGCATAACGATCCCGCCCATGCAGAATATCCTGAGAGCAATAAATGGCAAGATGCTCCATACGGATGGTGTGCGCTTTCAGGATACCACGGAATATATTTATGAGGCAGGCATACCTGAAAAAGTATACGATAATGAAGCAGAGAACGCATTTTATCGTGTTCGATCCAGTGACTTGGCCCCCTCTACGGCATTTCCGTTTGCTTTGGATAATCAATGGCTGCCGGATGATATTGTCAACGGGAATCCAGAACTGACGGGAGAATTCCTCCGATATGGGTTCGGAGCCGAAAAAGTACAGAACTATCTGGAAAAATACCAGTTGAAGAATCTGTATCTGGCTCTGATGCATACCCGGCAAATTGTGCTGAACCGTGCTGCTATTTTAAACAGTCGGAGTCTTCAAAAACTTTATTGCAGAGACGGCGGATACAGTGAGAATGAGAAGAAAGCATTCGCTTCCCTATTGCAAAATGGGAGCATAGTGGTTTTCCTCTACGGTGATAAGGAGTTCACACCCTACATTGCAGAATTGCCCCAGTATGAGACCATGACCCATGCAATAAAAGAGTGGAATGCTCTTTGCAAAAAGGTTTCCATCTACTGCATTCGGGAAAACTGGGAAAAACAGATGGATCGCCATAAGCAGGAGTTTGTAAGAGAGTGTACAACACTTGCCCTCAACAGTGAAAAAAATCAAATGATTGCTGAATGCTTCGGCTTTGGCGAAGCCAAAAAGGAGGAATTCTTCGCTGTACTCAAGGAAATCGAAATGACGGTATTCCTGCAGACGCATATTAGCGGAACGGGGCGCCGGGCGAAGATCGATGGATACAGCAGGTCTAATTTCTACAAGAATTTTATTGTGGGCAAAAAAAGCAGCGAGGACGCAGATCCTGTTCTGAATTGCATTTTTGATTCGGAGAAACCATTTCACCAGGAACTGAAAAAAATCGTAGACGTGTATTATAACTCCATGCTGGCCAGCTTTTTCAACTGTACGGCACTTATCCCCAGCGATATTCGCCCGGAGGATACTTTTATCTATCAGCTTTATCTCGATCACGGAGTTAAAGAGGTAGGCCCCGATGAGCTTGAATATGCTTTTTCTGAATTCTTCCAGGAGGAAGCGGTATTGAAAAGCATCAAAGAAATTGGAGACGATTTTTATATCCAAAATTGGGATATGGAACGGATTGTAAATTACAGAAATGGAATACACTGGCGAGAATACATTGAGAGAATGGAGTATGTTGCCAATCGAGCGATCCATTGGGAAGTGGACTTCAGCGAGGTGAAAAACCTTGTCGAGCTTTTTGTGTCCAGCGTCCGGAGCTGCAGCGAAAAGGGCGACAATAAGAAACGGTCGCAGGAGTTTGTCCCCGCTTATACCTTTCGGCTCTGTATTGGAAGCAAGGTATTAGATGTGGTGTGCACTGAAAATGTCAGAAAACTGAAGAGTTATCCCGGACTATTTTTTGCAAAGGACCAGAATAATCTTTCCATACAATTCCTGATAGGGGATTCCACATCTAAAAAAAGTAATGCGTTTGATTCTGTTTTTCTCCCGGTGAAAATATTTAACGGAAAAACAAGCAGCCTGGGAGGGGACGCTTACTTTGATGAGATTCGCAACTTTTTGACAGATCAGTGCGATTTCTTGACAATATATTAATAGAAATGGAGAATTGCAATGGGGCTTGAGGATGGCCGGAAAGGGCTTGCATTTTGCGAGGAAAAGGTGATCCCTCTTGTTCGTCAAATTTCAGGCAAGTATATCACAGAGGCTTATGTTGTCGAAACAAAAAGTCAAGGTAATTTTGTTACCAGTACAGATAAAATAATGGAACAAGAGCTGATGGAAGGATTGCGTGCACTGATCCCTGCGTCAGGTTTCGTGACGGAAGAAAGCGGGGTGAAACAGGGGGAAGAGTACACATGGGTCATAGATCCCATTGACGGGACCACCAACTTCATCTACGGATTGCCCTATGCAGTGTCGGTGGCTCTGGTTCGCAAGGATTTAAGGAACTTGGTTTTGGGGGTGGTGTACGATCCGAAGAATGAAACCCTGTATTATGGATACAAAGGAATGGGCAGTTATCTGGTAGAGAAAGGCGAAAAGAGGCGGCTGGCGATACCGGAGTTCCCTAAAAATGAAGGAATTGCTATCTTTGGAATGCCGTATAATCGTGCAAAGACAGAGAAGATATTTGCCCTGGCTCAAAAATACTACGCTATATCTTCAGACCTGAAACGGATAGGTCCTGCCTCCTTGGATATTTGTGCGGTTGCGGCGGGAAAGGCTAAGCTGTATTTTGAACTGGATTTGAACCTTTGGGATATAGCGGCGGGGGTCTTGATCTTGTCCGAAGCAGGGGGCCAATACAAGCAAGAAGAAGATCTTTTTATTTGCGGAGATCCGAGTGTTGTGGAAGGCTTATGAGTGACCGGGCTTAAGAAAAAAGGGGATATATCCTCCCTTAAGACCCGGAGCAAGTGAGAACGCAGAGTGCCTCCTGGATTCCATATGCGAAACGAAGAACGGTGCTCTGGGGGGCTCTTTTAATCTGCCGGCCCTAGACGGGCAGGGTCTTTTGGATATCTGGTTCACGATTCATTGGAAACAGTGAGGTTAGGCCCGTGAAAGAAAAGCTGGCTGTACACCCTCCAAAAACAGAAAAAGCCGCCGTTCAGACCTAAAGATATAGGTCTGAACGGCGGCTTTCGACTGTTGAAGGGGGGCGATCAGAGCTCTACGGCCAGGACCCGGCTCACCATCCCATCGGCCTTTTCCAGGGCTTCCAGGGCTTCCTGGCAGCTCATCTTCCGGCGGAACATACAGATGGCGGCCTTGGCGTTGTGGCAGGAGGGCTCATAGAGCGCCCGGGCCTCCTCCATGGTGCAGCCGGCGGCGGTTTGGACTATGGAAAGCCACCGGTGGTAGAGCTTTTCGTTGCTCACATCCACGTCTACCATCAGGTTCTGGTACACCTTCCCCAGCCGGACCATGGTGGCGGTGGAGATCATGTTGCAGACCATCTTCTGGGCGGTGCCCGCCTTCAGCCGGGTGGAACCGGTAAGAACCTCGGGGCCGCAGTCCAGCTGGATGGGAAGCTGGGCTTTCCGGCCGATCTCGGTGTCCGGGTTGCAGGCCACACAGGCGGTCCGGGCCCCGGCTCCGGCGGCGTAGTCCAGAGCCCCCAGCACATAGGGGGTGCGGCCGCTGGCGGCCAGACCGATAACGATATCCTGAGGGGTGAGGGCCAGTTCCTTCATGGCCTGGCGGCCCAGGTCAAAATTGTCCTCCGCCTCCTCCTTGGCAAACATCTGACCGGTACCGCCGGCCAGCACGCCCACCACCCGGCTGGGGTCCAGACCGAAGGTGGGGGGACACTCCACGGCGTCCAGCACTCCGATCCGCCCGCTGGTGCCGGCTCCCACATAGAGGATCCGTCCTCCGGCTTTCATACACTCCACACAGGCCTGGATGACCCGCTCAATGGAGGGCAGAGCCCGCTCCACTGCCGTCACCACTTTCCGATCCTCCTGATTCATCAGCCGGATGATCTCCATCTCCGAAAGCTGATCCAGGTTCATTGAATCAGGGTTCCGCTGTTCTGTGATCAGACGCTCCAACATAGCCGGTCTCCTTTCTGTAAAAAGGATATTCTTTCCTTGACTATAACATAGAAAAAGGGGGAAAGGAAGAGCGGAACAAAAAAGAAAATGTCGGATAATTTTACGGTTGCATTGTCCGGCGGCATCCTGTATAATAACACCCATAAGGACAGCGGGGTCTCTCATGAGGCTCCGCTGACTCTGTTTACAAGGAGGAACGGACAGTGAAAAAGCCGGTGATAGGGGTAGTGCCCCTGGTGGATAAAGAGCGGGAAAGCCTTTGGATGCTCCCGGGATATTTGGAGGGATTGGAGGCGGCGGGCGCTCTGCCGGTGATCCTGCCTCTGACGGAGGACCGGCAGGCCCTGATCCAGCTCATGGACAGTTTGAACGGACTTCTTTTCACCGGGGGACAGGATGTGAGCCCGGCCCTCTACGGGGAAACGCCTTTGCCCCAATGTGGGGAGACCTGTTCCCGGCGGGATGGAATGGAGCAGGTCCTGCTGGAGCTGGCCCTGGCCCAGGACAAGCCGGTGCTGGGAATTTGCCGGGGGATCCAGTTCCTCAACGCCGCTCTGGGTGGCACCCTCTACCAGGACCTGCCCTCCCAGAAGCCCTCGGACCTTTCCCATGTGATGACCCCGCCCTATGACCAGCCGGTCCACAGGGTGGACCTGATCCCCGGCAGTCCCCTGGAAAAGCTGCTGGGCTGCCGCACCCTGGAGGTGAACAGCTACCATCACCAGGGAGTGAAGGACCTGGCTCCCGGTCTGGCGGTCATGGCCCGGGCTACGGACGGGCTGACGGAGGGGGTCTGGATGCCGGAGAGACGGTTTGTCTGGGCGGTGCAGTGGCACCCGGAGTTTTCCTGGAAGAGCCAGGAAGCCAGCCGCCGGATCTTCGCCGCCCTGGTGCAGGCAGCCCAATAAGCAAAAAAAGACCTTCCCGGCGGGGAAGGTCTTTTTGCTGTAAAAATCACTTCTGAGTTTTCTTCTGGCGAAGATCCCGGCTCTTGTCCAGCAGGTTGGCGGAGACGATATCCAACTGCTCCATCTCCCGGTAGCTGTCGGTGAGGGTATTCTCCTCCATGGCGCTGGGAGCAGAATTTCGGAACACCAGCTTGAGCATGATGGGGGTAAGGATGGCGCAGCCCACCACCGTGATAATGACGGGGGTCATGAGGGCCTGGCTGAGCACACCCATGGAAAGGCCACGGTTGGCCACGATGAGGGCTACCTCACCACGGCAGGCCATGCCTGCCCCGATCTGGAGGGCTTCATGGTTCTGGAACTTGCAGAGCTTGGCGCCCAGGCCGCAGCCGATGATCTTGGACAGGATGGCTACGGCCAGAAGGGTGACTGAGAAGAGCACCAGGCTCACGGTCATCTGGGGCAGCACCACCTTGGTGCCGATGCTGGCAAAGAAGACGGGGGTCAGCAGCAAGTAGCTGAGGGCGTCAAACTTGGACTGGATATACTTGGCCTTGGGGGTGGCGGAGATGACCAGACCGGCGGCAAAGGCGCCGATGATGTCGGCTACCCCGAAGAACTCCTCGGCGCAGTAGGCCAGCAGCAGGCAGAGCACAAAGGCCAGAACAGGATACCGGCGCTGGTTCCGGCCGGCGGCACGGTTCATGAGCCAACGGAAGAACCGGATGGCCACAAATCCCACCACAGCAATAAAGACAAAGAAGAGAAGGATCTTCACCAGGACCATCACCAGGTTGGAACCATCCCCGGCAAAGCTGGTGACGATGGTCAGGGCGATAAGGCCCAGCACATCGTCGATGAGGGCGGCGGCCAGAATAGTGCCCCCTACCTTGGTATCCAGGTGCCCCAGCTCCCGCAGGGTCTCCACTGTGATACTCACCGAGGTGGCAGTCAGAATGGTGCCCAGGAACACGCTCTCCAGCAGGGTGGCATTGGGCAGCCAGCCCAGCTTCCCGGCGGCCAGCCCAAAGACCGTTCCCATGGCCATGGGGACCAACACCCCGCAGAGAGCTACCAGGAAGCCGGATTTCCCGGCGTTCTTCAGCTCATGCAGGTCGGTGCCGATACCGGCGGTGAAGAGGATCACGATGACCCCCATCTCGCTGACCTGAGACAAAAATTCAGTGCCGTTCAAAACGTTCAGGACCGCAGGCCCCAGGATCAACCCGGCCAGCAGTGCGCCCACCACCTGGGGCATCTGGAACCGCCGGGTGATGATACCCAGCACCTTGGTGCTCAGCAGGATCAGAGCCAGGTCCAACAGATAATGATAGGACATAACAGGCAAAACCTCTCTCTCTGTAAAAATATACATTCCTTAAAAATCCGTCTCCGGCACCGTCTGCGCCGGGACGAAACAAGAACTGCCCTGCCCGGGCAGCAATGCCCTTGCAGAACAGCGATTGTTAGAATACCACTATGTGAAAGGAAAGTCAAGACCGGCGGGATGGCCTTGGAACCATAGGAAAAAAGGGGAAAACAGAGTCGGTATTATTTGGATATTCTGCATAAAACCGGCGCTTTGACATCCGGAAGAGGGCAGGGGAGAAAGAAAAACTCCCTCCCCGAAAGGACCGGGGAGGGAGGGGAGTATCAACGCTTGTTGCTCCGTTTCCAGATATGCATCTTCTCTGCATCGGCGATGAGCTGTTCCCGGAAATCGGGATGGGCCACGCTGATGATCTTCTCACATTTCTGCCAGGTGGGCAGACCCTTCAGATTGACAATACCGTACTCGGTGACCAGATAGTGGATGTTGGCCCGGGTGTCGGTGACGATGCTGCCGTTGGCCAGGGTGGGACGGATCCGGCTGACGGCCTGTCCGGTCTTCTTATCCATAAAGGTGGAGCTGCAGCAGATGAAGCTCTTGCCCCCCTTGGACAGGTAGGCCCCCAGCACAAAGTCCAGCTGACCGCCGGCCCCGGAGATGTTCTTGATCCCGGCGCTCTCGGCGTTGACCTGACCAAACAGGTCCACGTCCACGGCGTTGTTGATGCTCATGAAGTTGTCCAGGGCGGAGATGCTCCGGATGTCGTTGGTGTAATCCACCGGGGCGCTCATGCACTGGGGGTTGTTGTCCAGGTAGTCGTAGAGTTTCTGGGTGCCGGCTCCGAAGGCGTAAACCTGGCGGCCCTGGTCAATGGCCTTCTTGCTGCCGTTGATCTTTCCCGCCATGGCAATGTCCACAAAGGCGTCCACATACATCTCGGTGTGGACCCCCAGGTCCTTCAGATCACTTTGGGCAATCAGGCTGCCCACGGCGTTGGGCATCCCGCCGATGCCCAGCTGGAGGCAGGCCCCGTTGGGGATCTCATTGACGATGAGCTTGGCCACCGCCTGGTCCACCTCACTGGGGGCGCCGCCCCCACCCATCTGGGCCATGGGAGGATTCTCCCCCTCCACCACCATGTCTACTTGGCTGATGTGGATGCCGTTCTCGAAGCCGCCCAGGCACCGGGGGACATTCTCATTGACTTCCACAATGACCACCTTGGCCTTCTCGCAGGCGGCGGCCAGATGGCTGGCGCTGGGACCAAAGTTGAACCAGCCGTGCTGATCCATGGGAGCCACCTGCATGATGGCTACATCCAGAGGATCCTGGCTGTCCCGGTAATACCGGGGCAGCTCGCTGTACCGGATGGGGGCGTAGAAACTGAAGCCCTGGGCTACCGCTTTCCGCTCAATGCCGCCCATATGCCAGCTGTTCCAGGTGAGGTGCTCGGCGGGGTTCTCCACCTTGAAGATCTCAGGCACCCACATAAGGATGCCGCCCCGGAACTTCACGTCATACAGATCGGGCATCCGCTTGGCCAGGGCCTTGTCCACCGCCACAGGGGTGGTAGCGCACCAGCCGTAATCCACCCAGTCCCCGCTTTTCACCACGGCGGCTGCCTGCTCGGGGGTGACCAGCTTCTGGGAATACATCTCCTTAAAATCTGCCATAATAACCTCCCCTGCGGCCCCTGTCTCCCTGCAAGGGATAAACGAGGGACCGTATGCTTCTCGTAATAGTATGTTAATTCCTTAACTGGTTATAACTATACCCTGTTTTTCTCCTCCGGTCAAGACAAAACCCACATTTAATTGAGGGGGGAAATTGGGCAAAGTGCCAATCTTTCCAAAACTGGCAAAATTCACATCCTTTTCATTGACAAGAATTTGACAATGTGGTATGCTAGTTAGCGAACTAAGGGGGCGGTCCAGCCAACTTTGTTTAGCTTTTAACAAACTTTTCAGGACTCCTTGTGCATAGGGTCCCGTTCAGAAAGGGTGGGAACCTACCATGACCGTCGCCATCTATCCCGGCAGCTTTGATCCTGTCACCCGGGGCCACCTGGACATCATCCAGCGGTCTGCCAAGGTGGTGGACAAGCTCATTATCGGGGTTCTGATCAACCGGGCCAAGACCCCGCTCTTCACCATTGAGGAGCGGGTGGACCTGATCCGGGAATGTGTGAAGGACCTGCCCAATGTGGAGGTCAAGAGCTTCACAGGGCTGACTGTGGATTTTGCCCGGGACAACGGGGCCACCGTCATCATCCGGGGCCTGCGGGCGGTCACTGACTTCGAGAGCGAGATGCAGATCGCCCAGACCAACCACATCATCGACCCTCATGTGGACACCATGTTCTTCACCACCAGCCTGGAGTACGCTTACCTTTCCAGCACCATCGCCAAGGAGGCGGCCTTTTACGGCAGCGACGTCTCCCGGTTCGTGCCGGATCTGGTGGCCCGCCGGATGGAGGAGAAGATGGCCCGGCGCCGCCAGGAGGAAACCTAAGTTTGCAGCATCCCGTCAGGAGGGGATGTTTCAATAAATACGCACCATTAGCAATCATTTGAAGGAGGCTATTCATTATGAACGTTGTTATTGCTAGCGCTTGCCGTACCGCCATTGGCAAGTTTGGCGGCACTCTGGCCAACACCCCTGCAGCCGATCTGGGGGCAGTGGTTATCAAAGAAGCCATCGCCCGGGCCGGACTGAAGCCCGAGCAGGTGGACCACGTCTACATGGGCTGTGTTATCCAGGCCGGTCAGGGCCAGAACGTAGCCCGTCAGGCCTCCCTGAAGGCCGGCCTGCCTGTCACCACCCCCGCTGTCACCGTCAACGTGGTCTGCGGTTCCGGCCTGAACTGCGTCAACATGGCCGCCCAGATGATCAAGGCCGGCGACGCCGACATCGAGGTTGCCGGCGGCACCGAGAACATGGATATGGCTCCCTTCGCCATGCAGAAGGGCCGTTACGGCTACCGCATGGGCTACCCCATGGGGAAGAGCGAGCTGGTGGACACCATGGTCAACGACGCTCTGTGGGACGCTTTCAACAACTACCACATGGGCATCACCGCTGAGAACGTGGCCGAGCAGTGGAACCTGACCCGTGAGCAGCTGGATGAGTTCGCTTACAACAGCCAGGCCAAGGCCGACGCTGCCATCAAGAGCGGCGCCTTCAAGGACGAGATCGTTCCCGTGGTCATCAAGAACAAGAAGGGCGACATCGTGTTCGACACCGATGAAGGCCCCCGTCTGAGCCCTCCCGAAGTGCTGGCCAAGCTGAAGCCCGCCTTCAAGAAGGACGGCATTGTTACCGCCGGTAACTCCTCCGCCATCAATGACGGCGCTGCTGCTCTGGTCATCATGAGCGAGGAGAAGGCCAAGGAGCTGGGCATCACCCCCATGGCCACCTGGGTAGGCGGCGCTCTGGGCGGCGTAGATCCCTCCATCATGGGTGTTGGCCCCATCGCTGCCACCCGGAAGGTCATGGAGAAGACCGGTCTGACCGTTGCTGATATGGACCTCATCGAGGCCAACGAGGCTTTCGCTGCCCAGTCTCTGGCTGTGGCTCATGACCTGGAGTTCGATATGAGCAAGGTCAACGTCAACGGCGGCGCCATTGCTCTGGGTCATCCCGTGGGCGCTTCCGGCGCCCGGATCCTGGTCACCCTGCTCTACGCCATGAAGGCTCGTGGCGCCAAGAAGGGCCTGGCCACCCTCTGCATCGGCGGCGGCATGGGCTGCGCCACCATCGTGAAGATGGACTGATCTGAACACCTGCTGCGGTAGGCTGTAAAAAGCCTACCGCACCCTGTTGTAGAAAAGAAGGAGGAACCTCCCATGGAATTTGTAAAGTATGAAGTCCAGGGCGCTGTGGCTGTGGTCACCATCGACCGTCCCAAGGCCCTGAACGCCCTCAACCCCGATGTGCTGGCCGAGCTGAAGGCCACCTTCGAGGCCATTGACCAGAACACCGTCCGCTGCGTCATCCTCACCGGCGCAGGGGAGAAGAGCTTTGTGGCCGGCGCCGACATCGGCAGCATGAGCACCATGACCAAGGCTGAAGGCGAAGCCTTCGGCAAGCTGGGGAACGACATCTTCCGGATGATCGAGACCTTCCCCCTGCCCGTTATCGCTGCCATCAACGGCTTTGCTCTGGGCGGCGGCAACGAGCTGGCCATGAGCTGCGACATCCGGATCTGCTCCGACAATGCTGTGTTCGGTCAGCCTGAAGTGGGCCTGGGCATCACCCCCGGCTTCGGCGGCACCCAGCGGCTGGCCCGTCTGGTCAGCCCCGGCATGGCCAAGCAGATGGTCTACGCTGCCCTGAACATTGACGCTCAGGAAGCCCTCCGGATCGGGCTGGTCAACGCCGTCTATCCCCAGGCCGAGCTGATGGAGGCCGCCATGAAGCTGGCCACCAAGATCAGCCGGAATGCCCCTATCGCCGTCCGGAACTGCAAGAAGGCCATGAACGACGGCCTCCAGGTGGATATGGACCAGGCCATCGTCATTGAGGAAAAGCTCTTTGGGGATTGCTTCGAGACCCACGATCAGGTGGAAGGCATGGCCTGCTTCCTGTCCCGGGAGAAGCCCAAACCCAAGGCGGTCTTCACTAACAACTGATTTTCAATTATTTTGAAATAAAAGGTACATCAGAAGGAGGATATTACTATGAAAGTAGGAGTTATCGGCGCCGGCACCATGGGCCAGGGCATTGCAAAGGCATTTGCACAGTGCGAGGGCTACACCGTTGCTCTCTGCGACATTAAGCTGGAGTGGGCTGAGAACGGCAAGGCCAAGATCGCCAAGGGCTACGAGAAGCTGGTGGCCAAGGGCAAGATGACCCAGGAGAAGGTGGATGCCATCCTGGCCGCCATCACCCCGGCCTGAAGGAGGATCTGTGCGCTGACTGTGACCTGATCGTGGAAGCCGCCTTCGAGGATATGGGCGTCAAGAAGACCACCTTCGGCGAGCTGGACAAGATCTGCAAGCCCGAGTGCGTATTCGCTTCCAACACCTCCAGCCTCTCCATCACCGAGATCGGCAAGGACCTGAGCCGTCCCATGATCGGGATGCACTTCTTCAACCCCGCCGACCGGATGAAGCTCATCGAGGTCATCGCCGGTGTGAACACCCCCACCGAGACCGTTGAGACCATCAAGAAGATCTCTGTTGAGATCGGCAAGAACCCCGTTCAGGTGAACGAGGCTGCCGGCTTCGTGGTCAACCGGATCCTCATCCCCATGATCAACGAGGCTGCCTTCAT
>CALXEN010000084.1 GCA_944387325.1 uncultured Clostridia bacterium
TACCGGGGGTCAGGTCTTCCATGCTCAGCACATCGCTGCGGAGGATGGGCTGGGGCAGGCTGTCCCGCATATCCCGGCCCGGCTTCTGGAGCTCGGCCATAATATCTTCCAGGGTGGGACGGCCTGCACCGGTCTTTTGGGTCAGGGTATCCCAGCCCAGAGACTGGGCTGCCTTGGGCAGCTGTGCCATCTCCTGGGTGCCGATCTGCTCTGCCTTATCCCCGCAGAGGTACAGCAGGGTTTTGGCGGCCTCGTAGCTTTGAGTGTGAACTGCGGTCTCATCCAGCTTAGCTTTGGCTCCGGGAATACGGAGCAATCCGGCGCACTGCTGGTAGGCCTTGGGGCCCAGCCCCTTTACCTTTTTCAGCTGGGTACGGCTGGTAAAGGGACCGTTCTCCTCCCGCATGGTCACAATATTCTTGGCAATGGTGTTGGTGATACCCGCCACCCGGGCCAGGAGGGGTGCGCTGGCGGTGTTCAAGTCCACCCCCACACTGTTGACACAGTCCTCCACCACCCCATCCAGGGTCTCGTTCAGCCGTTTCTGGGGCATATCATGCTGATACTGCCCTACCCCCACCGCTTTGGGGTCGATTTTCACCAGTTCCGCCAAAGGGTCCTGAAGCCGCCGGGCAATGGAGACGGCGCTGCGGAGATTCACGTCAAACTGGGGGAACTCCTCTGCGGCCAGTTTGCTGGCGGAGTAGACGGAAGCCCCCGCCTCGCTGACCACCATATACTGGACACCGCCCCCCAGTTCCCGAACCACGTCGGCTGCAAAGATTTCGGGCTCCTTGCTGGCGGTGCCGTTGCCGATGGCGATGATCTGGACCCCGTGCTTCTTGATGAGCCCCTTGATGATGGCCTTGGCCTGGTCCACCTTCTTGAACTGAGGGATGGGATAGACCACGGCGGTGTCCAGCACCTTGCCGGTGGGGTCCACCACCGCCACCTTGCAGCCCATCCGGTAGCCCGGGTCCAGCCCCAGGGCCACCTTACCCTTGATGGGAGGCTGGAGAAGAAGCTGGCGAAGGTTCTCCCCAAAGACCTGAATGGCTCCCTCCTCTGCCTGGTCGGTAAGCTGCCCCCGGATCTCGGTTTCCAGGCTGGGGTGGATGAGCCGCTTATAGCTGTCCTCCACCGCCATCCGCACCTGAAGGGCACAGGCGCCGCCGCTGACCGCTTTCACAAACAATTTGGAGAGAAGGGCCACCGCCCGCTCCGGGTCCACCTCCACCCAGACCTTCAGGAAGCCTTCCCGCTCCCCCCGGTCCAGAGCCAGCACCCGGTGGCCGGCAGCTTTCCGCACCGGCTCGGAATATTCATAGTACTGGGAATAGACGCTGTCCTCCTCCTTGGCGGCCTTGCTGCAAAGGGTTCCCTGGTTCTGGTAGTAGGTCCGCAGCTGGGCCCGGGCCTTGGGATCGTCGCTGACCAGTTCAGCAAGAATGTCCCGGGCTCCGGCCAGGGCTTCCTCCACCGAAGACACCTCCTGGGTCAGGTAGGCCCGAGCTTCCTGCTCCGGATCCGTATCATGGTTCTGGGCCAGAATCAGCTGGGCCAAAGGTTCCAGGCCCTTGGCTTTCGCCACGCTGGCCCGGGTCTTCCGTTTGGGTTTGAAGGGCCGGTAGATGTCCTCCACCACTGCCAGGGTGGCCGCTGCCTCCAGGGCTTTCTGGATCTCAGGGGTCATGGCGTCCAGGGCGGCAATGGCTCCGGCCACCTCCTCCTTCCGCTTGTCCAGGTTCCGCAGGTACTCCAGCCGCTCCCCCAGCTGCCGCAGCAGCTGATCGTCCATGCTGTTGGTGACCTCTTTCCGGTACCGGGCAATGAAAGGGATAGTGTTTCCCTGGTCGATGAGCTCAATGGCTCCGGCCACATATTTTTCCTCAAGGCCCAGCTCCTGGGCGATCTGCTTTGCGTGATCCATCTGTTTCTCCTTTTGGATATATTGACAAAGGGTTTTCCCCGGGGGTAGAATACCTCTTGTCCCCCTGTTCAGTTTATTCCTCTTGCGGTCCATTTTATGGGACCTTATGGAGGGTATCCTGAAAACAGAAGAGAAAGGAAGGGATCCCTTATGTCTTTGTTTGGTCTCAATGCCCTGCTGGGGCGGATGAAATACATCACCCGGTGGAGCCTCATGCACTCCAGCCGGGAGGAATCTTTAAGCGAACATACGGCGGACACCGCCATCCTGGCCCACACCCTGGGGCTGATCGCCAACCAGATCACCGGGAACCCGGTGCGGTGCCAGGTGCTGGCCACGGCAGCCCTCTATCACGATGCCCCCGAAATTCTGACGGGGGACCTGCCCACCCCGGTGAAGTACAAATCTCCCCGGCTGAAAGCGGCCTACCAGTCCCTGGAGGAGGAAAGCATCCAGAACATGGCCGCCATGGCTCCCCCGGAGCTAGCCCCCTCCCTCCTGCCCTATCTGGACGGAAGCATCCTCACCGACGCCGAGAAGGTACTGCTGAAAGCGGCGGACCGGCTGAGTGCCCTCATCAAATGCCTGGAGGAGTGCCAGACCGGAAACCGGGAATTCGAAGCTGCCCGCAAGCAGCAGTTCCAGCCTTTGCTGGATATGCATTGCCCCGAGGTGGAATCTTTTACGGCGCATCTGCTCCCCTGCTACACCCTGAATCGGGATGAGTTGACCCGGACCATTGGCTGACAGGTCAAAAAGAGCCTTCCTTTGTTACAAAAGGGAGGCGTTTGTTTATTCCGGCAGCTTTTCCTGGGCCCGGTAGACCAGATCAATGAGCCGTTTGAGGTCGGAGAAATGCTCCAGGTAGACGCGGGGCCGGCGAAGGGCGGCAGCCCCCCGCAGCCCCTTCATATAATACATGGCCTGACTGCGGGCCTGGGGC
>CALXEN010000085.1 GCA_944387325.1 uncultured Clostridia bacterium
AAGGTCCATTCCCGGGACAACAGCCGCACCCCCATGTAGTGGACGGGGGAGGAGCAGGGGGGCTTCACCACCGGCCGGCCCTGGATCTCGGTGAATCCCAACACCCGGACCATCAATGCGGAAAGCCAGGTAGGGGACCCGGATTCCATCTTCGCCCACTACCAGGCCCTCATCCGGCTGAGGAAGGAATATCCCGTCTTTGCCCAGGGGGACTTCCGGGCCCTGTCCCAGGAGGACCCCCAGGTCCTGGCCTACCAGCGCCGGTGGGAGGATACCAGCCTGGTCTGTGTCAGCAACTTCTACCGGAAGGAAACCACCTGGCAGGCTCCCCTGGACCTGACCGGATACCGGGTCCTTCTCTCCAACTACCCGGACAGCCTTCCCGCCCAGAGCTGGAGCCTCCGGCCCTACGAATCCGTCCTTCTTATGAAAGAATAAAGCCCATGAAACAGGGGAAGGCCCCGCCGTCAGCTGACGGCGGGGCCTTCCCCGTTGCTGTTGTCATCCAAATAAGAGGAGACTGATCCCCATGAGCCCCATCCCCGAGATAAGGCCGTAGAGGGAGAGGTGGTGCTCCCCGTACTCCCGGGCGGCGGGGAGAAGCTCGTCAAAGGAGATAAAGACCATGATCCCCGCCACCCCTGCAAAGAGGAGCCCGAATACGGCCGGGGTCATGAAGGGCCGGAGGACCAGCCATCCCAGCAGGGCGCCCAGAGGCTCCGCCAGCCCCGACAGGAAGGAATACCAGAAAGCCTTTTGCCGGGAACCGGTGGCCTGGTAGATGGGCACCGATACGGCGATGCCCTCGGGAATGTTGTGAAGGGCAATGGCCGCCACAATGGGGATGGCCAGGCTGGGGGCCTGGAGGGCGGAGACAAAGGTGGCCAATCCCTCCGGGAAGTTGTGGATGGCAATGGCCAGGGCGGTGAACACCCCCATCCGCATGAGCTTGTCGGGCCGGGGGAGATCCTGAAGCTCCTCCATGGACCGAACCTCGTGGGGATTCTCCACCGAGGGGATGGCCTTGTCAATGAGGGCAATGACCAGCATCCCGCCAAAGAAGGCGGCCAGCATTCCCCAGCTCCCTGCCCGGGCGCCCCACTGCTGGGTCAGGGATTCCCGGGCCTTGGCCAAAATCTCCACCAGGGAGACATAGACCATGACCCCGGCGGAAAAGCCCAGGGCCACCGAGAGAAATTTCCGGTTGGTCCGGCGGTAGAAAAAGGCGATGACGCTGCCGATGCCGGTGCTCAGCCCGGCGGCCAGGGTCAGGCAGAATGCCAGGATGGGAGATCCTTCCATGGGACACCTCCAAAACGAGAATAATTCTTAATTCTGGTTAGAGGATACCAAAAACTCCCGCCCTTGTCAAGGTGGGAAGAAAGGCGTTTCCTTTGCCGCCTTTTTAGGGGCAGAGTGCGGTGCCTGTCCGGGAGACCTTTCCCTGAAACGCCCTGCAAAAGCGGCAGAAAAACAGCGGCACAAAGTGGATTTATTTCCCCTGTTATGATAGAATTTAGGACAGGGGATGCTGCTTTTCCCAAAGACGGTTTCGGAAGAACCATCAAAGACAGGAGGTCCTTTGCAATATGCTTACAAAAAAGGAAGAACAGATGCTGCGGAAATATTATTCCAGAGCGGTCACTTCACTTTCGTTTTTTACGGTGGCGTTGGTCATTGGAGGGTTCTGGATCCTGTTGGAAATGATTGGGGATATTGCCCTGAACAGTCAGGCACCGAACAATGTGGGCCTTTATGTATATCTTGGAATCGTGCTCGTCTATATGGCCGTCTTTCTCTACCAGCTGATCAGCGTCAGGTTTGGAATGCGGGGAAAGAAATGGGCCGCCGTGGTGGAAAAGGCAAACGTTGCCGTTTCCCAAAAAGACTACTCCGCCCAGGCATCTGCGGCGGTGGGCCTTGCGGCTCTGGGCAGAATGATGGGCCGGTCTGACAATGAACGGATCAGCGGCGCAGGCCAGGCCGCCCAGGTGGCAGGAGGGATAGCGGCAGGAATCACGGTCTTTGGAATGATGTTTGAAGCCCGGGCCAACATAAAAAAGGTGGCACAAGCCCTGGAGATAAAACTTCCCTCCGCAAAAAGACAGATCCTCACCATTGTGGGAATCCCTGTTCTGCTCCTGGCCGGGGTCACCGTTCCCCATTATATGCGGGCCATAGAATATACCGAAAATGCAAGGCAGAACGCTTCGGCCTCGGTGATGGAGGTGGCTGAAGCCTTGCAGAATGTGTGCGGGTATGTCTACTATGAGGATCCCATGGAACAATTCCGGGACTACGGCTATACGGTCCGGGGGTATGTAAGGGAGATCGGCGAGAGCAATAACAGTTATGTGGCGGTGGAGATAGACAACGAGGGATTCATTTGCGAAACCAGTTATGTCTATGAGGCGGACCTCTCCCGAACCAAAGAGGAAAACCTGGATCAGGCCGGGGAGGATTTTGCCCTTCTGAACGCCGGACTGAAAAAGGCAGAGGCTCCGGTGCGCTCCGAAAATCTGCTCCGGGGAGATCTGCTCCGGGAGGACTTCCGGGAACTCTTCCAGGAAAAAGCCTACTATGAGGGGTTCCGTCTGGACTATGATGAGGTTGGGATGGATGTGAGCTTCGACACCGATCCCGAGGAAGAGTACGATGAGTACAGCAGTTCGAGAATCTATGTGTACCTGGAGGAAATGGAGTAAGCAGAGCCGGAAAGGACAGCAGATTCCCCCGGCTTTTTGAAAGAGGAAAAACCACCATCCCCGGTCTGATGACCGGGGATGGTGGTTACAGAAAAAGCTGGTTTTCCCTGCGGAGGGAGCGGAAAGGCTCCAGCATGGCAGAGATCCGGGCCAGCTGGGCCTGGTCCGGGCGGCGGCTGCCCTGGGAACATACCGCCACGCACCGCAGGCAGCCAATGCAGCGGTCCCGGTCCACCAGGGCAGGGTCTGCGGGGTCGATGGCTCCGGTGGGGCACCGGGCGGCACAGAGGCCGCAGCGGGTGCAGCCCTCCCCTGGCAGGGGAGGGGGACCACCGGCGTGGCGTTCCTTGTAGGGGCGGTTGCCGGGCAGGACCGGGCGGGACAGATTCCCCTGCTCCAGCTTTTCCCGGATTTTAACGCCAAAGGCTTTCAGCTGGTTCTGGTCCTCTTCATCAGGCCGGCCGGCGGCCAGCTCCCGCACCATGGAGTGCTGGGCCAGGGCGGCGACCCCGGCCACTACCCGGAACCCGGCAGCCAGGGCAGTGTCCTCCAGCTGGACCAGGGTATCCTCATAGGCCCGGTTGCCGTAAACACAAAGAAGCACCGCCCGGCAGCCGTTGCCGGAAATGGCTTTCAGCCGGTGCAGAGCGGGCTGGGGCGCCAGTCCCCCAAAGGAGGGGACCGCAACCAGGGCCAGGTCCCCCTCTTCCAGCCGGAAGGCGGAAAAATCCAGATGGGGCCGGGAGAGATCGATCTCCTCCCAGTTTTCCCCCAACCCCCGGCCCAGAGCCTCTGCGGATTTCCGGGTGCCGCCGGTGGGACTGAACAAGATGGAATAGAGCGCCATTGAAAGAATCCCCTTTCCTGGATAACAGCTTTTCTTTTATTATGAACTCCCCTGCCGGGAATGTCAATTTCCCGGCGTTGGGGGGAACCTTGACAGCCCCGGCAGAACTGGAGTATCCTGCATATAGAAACAGGAAAAGGGGGGAGGCAGAAATGATTTATGTGACATCGGATATCCACGGAAACTGGCAGCGGTTTCAGTCCATTCTGGACCAGATCGACCTGGCACCGGAGGACACCCTTTATATCCTGGGGGACGTGATCGACCGGTTTCCGAATGGAGGCAGGATCCTTCGCCGGATTATGAAGATGCCCAACGCACGCCTTCTCATGGGGAACCACGAGTGGATGATGTACACCGCCCTCTGCCCCGACCAGGAGGTCCCGGAATGGGAGAGGGAGGAAAACCTGGAGATCTGGTACCAGAACGGGGGCGGGGTCACCCACAATTACCTGAAACACCTGCGGAAGGATGCCCGGCGGGAACTGCTGGAGTATGTCCGGAGGCTGCCCCTTCAGGTCCGGATCCAGGTGGAGGGAAGGGAATACCGGCTGGTCCATGCGGCTCCGGTGGAATGGTATCCCCGCTACGCCGGGGAGTACGGAAGCCCGGTGGAGTTCGCAGTCTGGCACCGGATCCTCCAGCGCCCTGATCCCGAAGAGAAGTATACCCTCATCGTAGGGCATACTCCCACCGCCTATCTCCAGGCGGATCATCCCTCCCGGATCTGGCGGGGGGAGGGGATCCTGGACATTGACTGCGGCTGCGGCACCCGCTACGGGCGGCTGGCCTGTCTCCGGTTGGAGGACGGAGAGGTATTCTATTCCCGGGACCCGGAGGAGGGATGACAGGAAAACGGGAGAATGTTTTCCGCCGGCAGGAACTGTAAAATAGAAGGGGAGGCGTTTTCCCTCGTGAGGGAAAACGCCTCCCCTTTTTATCTTAGGCAGTCACCGTCAGCAGGGTGACGATGCAGATCAGACTGATGAGGATGGAGATGGAATTGATGGAGCTGGACAGACCGATGTCTCCCTTCAGCTGTGCGGTGAAGGCGGGGGCGGCGCTGGCGATGGGACTGAAGCAGAGAATCAGGAGGGTCTGACGGTATTCCAGGCTTAGGGGAAGGAAGAACCAGCAGCCGGCGGCCAGAATAGCGGCGATACCATACCGCAGGGCCAAAATCTTGACCATGGTGCCAAGATTGGCCCGGTCCCCGGACAGCTTAAAGCCTACCCCCAGCATGAGCATGGCCATGAAAGCGTTGGCGTCTGCGATTATTCCGGAGAATTCCACCACAAACCCGGGCATGGGAATGTGGGCCAGGGAAAAGGAGACGGCGATGATGTAGCAGATGAAGGGGACGGAGTGAAGAAGATTTTTAATAAGGGATTTCAGGGAAAAGCGCTGACCGTTCCGCAGCAGCGCCGCCATACTGTAGGAGCCGCCCAGACAGATGAAGGCGTTGCCGGAGTCAAAGAGACTGGTGGTAATGATCCCCACCGGGCCTAAAAAACTCTGGGCAAAGGGCATGGTGAAATTCCCGATATTGTATCCCGAAATGTTCAGCACCTCAAAGGCCTGGGATTCCCGGCTTTTCCCGGCGGCCAGCAGATAGGCAACGCCGATGTACAAAACACCAAAGCCAAGCCCCAGCAGACTGATGGCAAGCATATCCGGGGAGATCTCTTTCTCGGCAAAGCTGGAGATGATGGCCGCAGGAAGGGTGATTTTCAAAACGATTTTGGAGAGGACGTGGAAATCCTCCTCTTTAAAAAAGCCCAAGGTTCGCAAAAGCCATCCGATAAAAATGATGCCCACAAAGCATCCCGCACGCATAAGCACTTCCAGCATGATTTTACCCTTTCTTTTTTCTGAACCACCATTTCCAGGAGCCAAAAAAATCTCGGATCCCTCCCAAAGAGATCCGAAAACAAATCGATAACCAGCGGTGATTTTACCACAGTTTCACCGGGATTTCAATACCGGAAAAGAAGAACGCAAATTCTGCAAATTTTGCTGCAAAGAAAGGGTTAAATTTGAAAGGCCCGGTACGGAGCCTTGGAACTCTGCCCAGGAAAACAGAGGTATTGAGACAGAGTAAAAAATAAAACGCCCCCGGTGAGGAAAACCTGGGGCACAAAGGATGGTCTGCGGCCATTTGGCGGAGCAGCAGGGATTTGAACCCTGGCGGCGCTGTTAACACCCTACGAGATTTCGAGTCCTGTGCCGAAAAGGACTTTCCAGAAAAAAGCAGGTCAGAACTGGTCAGTTTGTCCCCAAATTTTGGACGGTATGTAGAGCTATTTCGCTCAGGAAAAGCAAAAAATGG
>CALXEN010000086.1 GCA_944387325.1 uncultured Clostridia bacterium
GCTCCCAGCCGGGCAGCTTTTTCTCAATGGCCTGGGCCCGGAGCTGGGCGTAATAGGCGGTGAAGGAGGCTACCTTGTAGGGGTTGGTGTAGAAAATGTTGAACAGGCCCAGGGTCAAAGCCCCCAGAAGCTCCCAGCCCAGGAAGGACAGCTCAAAGAGGAAACATTCCCACTTGTGCCCCTTCATCATCCGGCGGGAGAGGGTGATGGCCTGCCGGGCGGTCATGGAAGGGTTCTCCGCCACAATGTAGGGGACCAGATAGTAGGAGTACCGCTTGACAACCATCCCCACTCCGGTAAGGCACCAGAGGGTGTAGTAGATGTATTTTACAAACATGATCCAGGAGGCCCGGACCCATTTTTCCATCCGGATAAGGAAAAGGAACCGCTGCAGAGTCACCCGCTCATAGAGCATTCCCTCCAGGAATACCCGGCGGATGACCACCGGGAAGGTGTTCTGGATCAAAAACCAGAACAGGGCCAGCCCCAGGGCGGAGAGAAGGACCAGCAGGGCCACCCCGCCGCTTTCCGAGCCGGTCATGGCGGAAGCGGCAGCTACCACCGTCACCAGGATGGAGCCGGAGGTGATCTGGTTCACCAGGTTGGAAAGTACGCCCCGGGTCCGGCCGAACATGGGGTTCCCCTCCTGAGATTCCTCAATGGCCAGCCGCCGGTTTTCCTGGGCCACGGTCTGCCCGGCCTGGAGGTCCTGCTGGGTAATGGTATCCAGCACTTCCTCCCAGGGGACCTGTATCTGCTCCCGGAAGATGGCTTCGGGGCTTTTCAGTTTCAGGGACGGAATGGGGACCCGGTTTACGGAGGAAAGGGATTTCAGGGAAGCGGGGGGCAGAATATCCTTCCAGGGAATCTGGAGCTGATCCCAGAAAAACAGTTCCGAGGGCTTCCTGACCAGGGAGGGCGCTGCCTTGGTGAGGATCTCCTGCCCTGGCTGCAGATGGTTCTGAGCCGTGGCAAGGAGAATTTCATCCCAGGTGATCCCGGCAATGTGGGTTTTCAGCTCCGCTTCATCCTCTGCGGGGAGGGAACCGTCCTGGGCGGAGTAGTTCCGGGCGGAGGAGAAGTTAAGGGAGCTTTGAAACTCGGAAGCCAGGAAAGCCGCAATGACACAGGCGGCCACAAAGATAAGGTAATGCTTTTTCAGGGAAGCTTTTCCCTGGCGCTTGATTTCTTTTCTTGATTTCATAAGCAGTTGGGGAGAAGCGGAAAGCTTCCTCAGCAGGTGGGGGAATTCAATCCCCCGGACTTGGAACTTTCGTCCTGGGGCCGGAGTTTCTGGCAGTACTGGGTGCAGAGCTTGTCGGTACACTCGGAGCACTGGAGGGCAGCGTTGGAGTGGTCCCAAAACCGTTCCGGATACATCATGACGCAGAGCTCCCACACCAGCCAGGCGGCAGTGGACAGTACCACCAGGGAAAGAGCGTAGAATCCTCCCACAAAGATGAGGGGGGAGAACATCATGAGATGATCCCAGTTGAAGATCCGGCAGGTGGTGCAGCACCGGTTTTTCATAATGAGCCGGAAGGGACACCAGATGAGAACGCAGATCAGGTCACAGACGTAAAAGAAAAGGGAGATCATGAAGAGGGTCAGGTCCTGGATCACCCCTGCGTAATGAAGAAGCCCCAGCGCCAGGATCAGGAAAAACCACAAAAGGAACACCCGATAGGCGGAGAGGGTGGTGGATACGATGTACTGCTTCAGGGCCTCGTAGTTGATCTTCTCCCGGATGGGCCGGAACCGGTTGGCCCACAGCTTCTGGGAGCCCAGAGGGACCTTGTTCTTGATGGGAACGATCTGGACCAGGATGTCCGTCACCCAAATGAGCCAAAGGAGGTGGAGAGGGGAGAGCCCTTTAAAAAAGTTCATCCCTTCCAGTATCTGGAAATACTCCGGATGGTTCAGCCCGGCCCAGATGCCGGTGAGCAGCACCAGACACCGGCCTGCCAGCCGGGTAAAGTAGATCTTTCTCGTTTTGGACATGGAGAGCCTCTTCCTTCGTTTTCTTCCGGGTGGGGCCGCAGGGCCCAAACACCCACAATAAAAGTATACACTATTTCTCTCTCTGCGGGAATGGCAATGGGAAAAAAGAACGAAAAAACTTTCCCCGGCAGAAAAAATTCCCGGAGCGCCGCAGCGTTCCGGGAAATGGGATGGAATGGTTCAGGCCTCCCGGGAGGAAGGCGCTTCGGGGGCCCCCTCCAGGATCCGGGAGGTGTAGGTGTTCTGACAGCCCAGCACCCCCAGGACGGCCAGGAGAACCAGGCAGACCAGAATTCCTGGGGAGAAGGAGCCCTGGAACAGGGAGCGGACAAAGAGGGAAAAAAGCTCCGGCGCAGGCAGAAGGGTGATGAAGAGGGCGATCCCCATAAGGATCCGGTAGGCCAGGATCCGCCCGGGCCGGGTCCGGTAGATCAGCCGGGCAAGGAGGGTGAAGAAGAGGACCCCGCCTCCGTAGAAAAGAAGCAGAAGCCCCATGACCTGGACCATGATCCCGGCCAGCCCTCCAAAGCCTGTCCCGATGAACTGGATGAGAAAGGCGTACCCCTCCACATCCCCCACCTCTCCCTGGGGCAGGGAGGGGGCGGCTTCGCTTACCGCTTCCAGGAGGGTGTTCCCTATAAAGAGCAGGGATGCCCCCAGAACCAGGAGCAGAAGAGCAGGGATCCCAAACAACAGCAAATTCCGGTTGGCGGCTTTCATACAGCAGTCCCCCTTGGAGAAAAGTCGGAGGCCGCAGCCCCGGGCAGGGGGCTCCGGCAAGAACCTTTTTTCCATTATGCCATACCCCGGGCCGGAGCACAAGGACCGGGAGGAAAAATGTGCCGGTTCCGGTTGGGAACTTACCCCGGCGGTTCCGGCCACTCCACGGCTATGAGGAAGGCCCCTTCCCGGCAGTTCATCACCCACTGGGCGCCGTACTGCCCCAGCACTGAAAAGGCGTTGGGCAGCCCATACCCGTGGAGCTCCGGCTCCGGCTTGGAGGAGGGGATGGCGTCTCCCCGGACCTCCACCGACGGGCTGGCATTCTGGATGGAGAGGAAAAGCTGCCGCTCCTCCCGGTCATGGAGCAGCTTCACCCGGATCCACCGGGCGCCGGGGTCGGGGAGCCGCTGGCAGGCTTCCAGGGCGTTCTCCAGCAGGTTCCCCACCACCACCGCCAGGTGGGTGTCCCGGATCTTCACCCCGGACAGGTCGTTGAGTTCAAAGTGGATGTCCACCCCCGCCGCCTGGGCGGCATACCCCTTCTGGTTCAGAATGGCGTCCAGAAAGGGATGGTGACAGTTCACCAGGAGGGGACGGCCGGTGGGGGATCCCTCCAGTTCTTTCAGATAAGCCCTGGCTTCCTCCGGGCAGTTCCGCTCCAGCAGGGAGGTGAGGGCGGCCAGATGATGGCGGAAATCGTGGGTCATCTTCCGCTGGGCCCCATAGGCGGCGGTAAGGGCCCGGATGGCCTCCTCCTGGGCGGCGGACCGCTCCCGGGCCACCAGGAGCCGCTGCCGGGTCCGGACTTCCTCCCGGTATTTCAGCAGGGCCACCCCCACACAGAGGGGCAGGGTGCTGGCCAGGGCGCAGGCCGCCAGGGTCTCGGGGGACCCCCGGAAGGGAAGGGGAAGGCCCCTCCCCAGAAAAAGGAAAAGAGCCTGAAGGAGCCCCGCCAGGGCACCCAGGGCAGTGCAGATCACCAGCAGCAGATAGAGGAGCCGCCGCCGGCAGAGAAGAAAGCCTCCCAGCAGGCAGAGGTTTATCCCCAGCTGGGCGGGGGGAAAGCCGGGACAGAGAAGGTATAAGAGAAGGAAGTACCCGAAACATCCCAGAACGGCCACCGCCCAGGGCCCGGCCTTCCGCCAGCGGCTGGGAAAGAAAGAATCAAACACCTCCACCCCCAGGAAACCGTAAACCAGGACGGAGAGAAGGATCAGGAAATACTCCATGGATTTTTTGCCCTCCAGGTGAGAAAGGTTTCTTTCAGCTCCCGGTAGTTCCGGGCGCTGAGGGGAAGGGTCTCCCCGGTGGTCAGCCAGACCCCGGTGCTCTGCATCTTTCGGATGTATTCCATGTTCACCAGAAAGCTCTGGTGGACCCGGAGAAAGCCATGGGGGACCAGCAGCTCCTCCAGCTCCGTCATCTTCCGGTAACAGGGAAGAAGGGGCTGGGAATATCCGGTCATGTGGAGGAGAAGATGCCGCTGGCAGGTCTCGGCATAGACCAGGCAGGCGGCGGGGAACCGGACCTCCTCCTTCCCGCAGAGAAGACAGATGGGGTCCCGCTTTCGTTCCAGGGTCTGCAAAGCCTGGGAAAAGTAGTAGGGCAGCTTCTGGTCCAGGCGGCTCTTGTCCAGGAACCGGAAGGCGGAGACCTCATACCCCTCCGGGGCGTACTCCGGGTAGTTGGTCACAAAGATGAGAAGGGCGTCCACCCCGGCCCGGCGGATCCGGCGGGCCAGGTCGATGCCGCTGATCCGGCCCAGGTCGATGTCCAGGAAGATCAGGTCGGGGGCGGGAAGGGATTCGGGGAGGAACTCCTCCGGGGAAAGGGTCAGAACCTCCGCCTCCTCCCCGAACCCCCGGGCCAGGCCGGCTACCTTCCCGGAAAGACGGCGGACAAAGGCGGGGTCATCGTCACAGATCAGGATCCGAATCATGGCAGCCTCCCGGCATCAGCAGAATTGGAGCCTCCGGCTCCTGCTTTAAGGATACCCTCCCCCCGGCCTCCTGTCAAAGGAAACCGCCGGGAAAATTCCCGGGGATCCGGGGCGTTTTTGCAGATGAGCAGATTCCTTTGCAATTCCCCCCGGCGTCTTGCGGGAAGACCCCGGCCCAGGTATACTGAAGCCAGAAAGACCCGGCATTTCAGCCTGACTGTGAGGTGAATTTTTATGAGAGAACTGCTGATCCAAAAGGGAACGGAACAGGACCCCCTGCCCTGGATATGGGAGAAGGAGACCGGCCGGACCCTCTACCGCCTTGTCCTGGAGGAGGACGGCCTGTGGCGCCGCCTTTATCAGATGACCGGCCCGGACGGGGAAACGGCGGGGACCCTGGAGTACCGCCACGAGGCATTCCGGCTGGCAAGGATGCCCCGGATCCTGGGCTCCCTGGGCGGGAAGGAAGAGTTCCTGCTGAAGCGGGAGATAGAAGCCCTCCGGGATATCCTGGAGGTGGAGGGAAAGGACCTGAGGGTGGAGGGGACCATCCCGGCGGGGGAATTCCGCCTCATCCGGGAAGGCCGATGCCTGGCCCGTTTCTGCTATAACAAGGGGGAAAAGGAGATCATCCCGGAGGAAAACGAGCCCCTGGCCGCCCTCTTCGCCCTGGCCCTGGAGCTGCTGTAAAAATATCCCGGGACCTTGCACAACCCTTTGAAATAGGTTAGGATACCGGTAAGGACCCGGGAACTGTCATTCCCGGAAGAAAGGGGAGCTGTGACCATGAACTTTTTACAGGAACCGGGGCGGACCTTTGCCCTGGACCAGACGGGCCGCCTGGTGGCGGAGGTGACCTATCCGGAACAGAACGGGGTGGCAGTGATGAACCATACCTTTGTGGATCCCTCCCACCGGGGCCAGGGGGCGGCGGGTCAGCTGGTGAAGGCGGCGGCGGACACCCTGCGGGCCCGGGGCTGCAAGGTCCGGCCCACCTGCTCCTATGCCATCCGCTGGTTCGAGAGCCATCCGGAGTACGCCGATCTTCTGGAGTAAGGCGTTTCCAAGCAAGAGAACAGGAGCCCCCTTCCGGCGGACAGGGCCGGAAGGGGGCTCCCTCGTTTTTAAAGGGTCTTGGGCCATTTTTTGGAGTACAAGGTGCGGATGTCCCCGGGAAGTGCAATTTTATTGTGCAGATTGCACAATAATCAAGCGCTTATATTGTACTTGTAGTTGCCACATAGTCCCGATTTTTTGCCACTTGGGGAAACCAAATTGAAAAGAGATTGTGAAATTTTTATAATAAAAAACAGAAATTTCTGAGAAATCCAACGCTTCAGCGAATGAAAGCGATCAAGAGGCCGGACGGTCGGAAGGGATGAAACATTACCATGAGAGAGAAACTGGAACTGAACCGGAACTGGCAGTTTTCAGGGCCGGACGGAAAAGAAGTGACCCTGGACCTGCCCCATACCTGGAACGCCAAGGACGGCCAGGACGGGGGAAACGATTACTGGCGGGGGACCTGCAGCTACAAAAAGCAGTTCCCGCTGCCCGCCTTTGACCCCGAGACCCAGGATGTCTACCTGGAGTTCGCCGGGGTCAACGCCAGCGCCCGGGTGGAGCTGAACGGCCGGGAGATCATGACCCACGACGGAGGCTACTCCACCTTCCGGGCCTGCATCACCCCGGTGCTCCGGGAGGAGAACCAGCTGGTGGTCTGGGTGGACAACGGAGTCAACGACCGGGTCTACCCCCAGAAAGCGGATTTCACCTTCTACGGCGGCATCTACCGGGATGTGAACCTGATTTTGGTGTCCAAGCACCGGTTTGATATGGATCATCTGGGCGGCCCCGGCCTGAAGATCACCCCCCAGGTAAAGGGGGAGGACGGCCTGGTCCGGGTGGAAAGCTGGTGCAATGTGGAAGATCCCCGGGTGGAGGTGATCCTCACCGACGCCCAGGGCCGGGAAGTGGCCCGGGGGGAGGGCACCGATGTGACCTTCACCATTCCCCAGGTACACCTGTGGGACGGGGTAGAGGACCCTTACCTTTATAATGCCACCCTCCGGCTCATGGAGAACGGGAAGGCCGTAGACCAGATTCAGTCCGCCTTCGGGGTACGCACCTTCCGGGTGGATCCCAAGGAAGGGTTCTTCCTCAACGGCCGGAAATATCCCCTCCACGGGGTCTCCCGCCATCAGGACCGGAAGGGGCTGGGCAACGCTCTCACCCGGGAGCATCACAAGGAGGATATGGACCTGATCCGGGAGATCGGGGCCAACACTGTCCGGCTGGCCCACTACCAGCATGACCAGTACTTCTATGATCTCTGCGACCAGTACGGGATGATCGTCTGGGCCGAGATCCCCTACATTTCCGAACATATGCCCAACGGGCGGGAGAACACCATCAGCCAGATGAAGGAGCTGATCGTACAGAACTACAATCATCCCTCCATCGTTACCTGGGGCCTCTCCAACGAGATCACCATCTCCACCAAAGACAAGGCGGATATGCTGGACAACCATAAGGTCCTCAACGACCTCTGCCACCAGATGGACCCCACCCGTCCCACCACCCTGGCCTGCTATGCCATGTGCGGCCCCTTCAATCCGGTGGCCCATCTGTCCGACCTGGTGTCCTGGAACCTTTACCTGGGCTGGTACGTGCCGGGACTTTTCCTTAATGACTGGTGGATCGGATTTTTCCACAAGGTATATCCCAACCGGTGCCTGGGCTATTCCGAGTACGGCTGCGAGGGGATGCCCAATCTCCACTCCTCCAAGCCCCGGCGAGGCGACCACACCGAGGAGTACCAGGCCGTCTATCATGAGTTCCTGGCCCAGTGCTTCCAGCGCCACCCCTATATGTGGAGCACTCACGTCTGGAATATGTTCGACTTTGCGGCGGACGCCCGGGACCAGGGGGGCGAGCCGGGAATGAACCACAAGGGCCTGGTGACCTTTGACCGGAAGACCAAGAAGGACAGCTTCTATCTGTACAAGGCTTACTGGAGCAAGGAACCCTTTGTCCATCTCTGCGGCAGCCGGTATACCGACCGCCCCGAGAAGGTGACCACCGTCAAGGTGTACTCCAACCAACCCCAGGTAGCCCTTTACTGCAACGGCACCCTCCTGGAGGAAAAGCGGGGAGAGAAAGTATTTACCTTCCGAGTCCCTCTGGAAGGGGAAGCAAAGCTGGAAGCGGTGGCCGGCAGCTGCCGGGATACCGCCCTGTTACGGTATGTGAAACAGCCCAACCCGGAATACCGGCTGAAAAAGTCGGGGAGCAAGAGCGCCAACTGGGTATAAGGCTTTTACAAAAATCAAAAAGGAAGGAGAGGTGGACCACCAAAACTGATCGTTCGCTGTACCAAATTTTGAGGAGGAAAACGCAACATGAAACTGCAAACCAAAAAAGCAGTGGCACGGGGCATTAGCGGTATCGCCTGCTTCTCCCTCTGCTTGTCCATGATCCTGGGGATTGCCCTGGAAGCCAATGCGGCTACCATCGACACCTACCTGGGAACCACCAGTGAGGTTCTGGCCTCGGAAAATGACGAGGAGAACCCTCTTTACGATAAGTTCACTCCCCCCGAAGAGCTGCTCAACGAGGACGGCAGCGGCAATTCCAATGCTCTTATTGCTGCCGCTATGGACCTGAACCGGCGGGAGGCTGCTGAAGGCAGCGTTCTGCTGAAGAACAACGGAGCCCTTCCTCTGGAAAGCGGTTCCAATGTCACCCTGCTGGGCATCCGCTCCCATGTGAACCTGCTGGGCTCCAGCTTCGGCGTCAAGGCCCAGGGCGCATATGTGAGCCTGGAGCAGGCGCTCAGCCAGAACCGCACCGACTTTGCCAACACCATCGCCTGGAGCGTAGGCAGCCGTGGGGCCGCTCCCTCCGCCACCATCACCGAGTGGAAGGGCGACGAGTTTGACTTTGAGGGTGCAGGCTTCAACCTGAACCAGACCATGATCGACATTTACGAGAAGCTGGGCGAGACCTACGTTCACTATGAGAACGAGCCCGCTACCGAAGTGTACGATCCCGGCGAGCCCTCTGTGGAGGAGATCGCTGCTGTCAACGCCAACTACAAGGACAGCTTTGTGGAGTACGGGGATGCCGCCATTGTGGTCATTGCCCGTCCCAGCGCTGAGTCTGTGGACTACCTGCCCGGCGGCGTGGCCGAGGGCGTGGAGTTCGAACACGGCGAGCCTCTCTCCCTGACCCGGAACGAACTGGATGCCATTGAACTGGCCAAGGAAGCCAGCGACAAGGTCATCGTTCTCATCTCCAGCTCTGCTTCCGTGGAGATCGGCACCCTGAAGGACGACCCCGATGTAGACGCCATCCTCTGGATCGGCGCTCCCGGCTGCTACGGTATGCTGGGTGTGGCAGATATCCTCTGCGGACGGGTCAGCCCCTCCGGCGGTCTGTTTGACATCTTCACCACCTACAATATGTCCGCTCCTGCCATGCAGAACATGGGCAAAATGTACTACGCCAACACCGATGAGGTCATCACCCGCACCGGCGGCGTCATGGGCTTCACCCCCGGCGCCTACACCATCGAGGCCGAGGGCCTGTATGTAGGCTACCGTTACTACGAGACCCGGTACTATGACGCCGTGGCAGGCCGTGGCAATGCCACCAGCCCTGTGGGGGCCTACGCTTCCACCGACAGCTGGGACTACGCCAAGGAAGTCACCTACGGCTTCGGCTATGGCCTGAGCTACACCCAGTTCACCTACGAATTTGAGGGCGAGCCCACCTTTGACATCACGGTGGACAGCGAGACCGGCGCCCCCAACGCTTACGCCACCTTCAATGTGAAGGTCACCAACGTGGGCGATGTGGCCGGCAAGACCCCCGTCCAGATCTACGGTCAGGCTCCCTACACCGTGGGCGGCGTGGAGAAATCCGCCATCCAGCTGCTGAACTTTGAAAAGACCGATACCCTGGAGCCCGGCCAGTCTCAGGTGGTTCCCGTCAAGGTAGACCTGCAGTATATTGCCAGCTATGACGAGACCTATGACAACGGGGACGGCACCACCGGCACCTACATCATGGATCCCGGCAGCTACTACTTCTCTGTGGGCAACGGCGCTCACGACGCTCTGAACAACATTATGGTGGCTCAGGGCATGGATACCTCCAAGATGGTGGGCCAGGGCAATGCTTCCCAGGTCTACGTGAAGGAGATCACCGAGGACTTCATTTCCAAGACCCTCTTCTCCGTCTCCAAGACCGGTTACCCCATCTCCAACCAGCTGCCCTACGCAGACTGGAACTACTACCAGCCCGGCGAAGTGACCTACCTGAGCCGCACCGACTGGGCCGGCACCTATCCCCAGAGCTACACCGAGATGACCCTCACCAATGAGGAGCTCATCAACAACCTGAACGGCAAGACCTACACCCTCCAGACCGAGGATGACACCTCTGACATCCTGTGGGGCCAGGACAACGGCATCAAGTTCTACGAGATGTTCGGCGTTCCCTATGACGATCCCAAGTGGGACCAGCTGCTGGATCAGCTGACCCTGGAAGAGGCCATGTACATCTTTACCTTCGGCGGCCCCTCCATCCCCGGCGCTGATTCCATCGGCACCGTGGAGACCTATATGACCGAGAACGCAGGCAACGGCATCGCTGTCAACCTGAACGCCTCCAAGGACCCCGCCGCTCCCTGGGCCATCAAGTCTGACGACCCCAACGGCAACTGGCATCCCGAGGTATTCGGCAACGCTCCTCTGGGCGCTTCCACCTTCAACCCCGAGCTCATGTATGAGCTGGGCGAGTTCACCGGTATCGAGTCTCTCTTCACCGGCATCAACATCCTGTGGGGCCCCGGCCTGAACACCCATCGTCACGCCTACAACGGCCGGAACGGTGAGTACTACTCCGAGGATCCCGTCCTGTCCGGTGTGGCTGCCATGGAGTTTGCCATCGGCGCTCTGGACTACGGTCTGGTGGCCGCTCCCAAGCACTTCGCCTTCAACGACCAGGAATCTGAGCGTGGCGGCGTATCTCCCTACATGACCGAGCAGCGTGCCCGTGAGGTAGAGCTCCGTGCCTACCAGATCGCCTTCGAGGCCACCAAGTATGACACCCAGGACTATGATGCCGGTATGCGGGGTCTCATGACCTCCTTCTCCAAGATCGGCTCCATCGAGTGCACCACCAGCGAGGGCCTCATGACCGAGATCCTGGCCAACGAGTGGGGCTTCATCGGCTACGCTGTCACCGATATCTACGATGACACCGACCTGTGGAGCGCCGTCCTCAACGCCGGCACCACCTGCTTCGACACCCGTGGGCAGGCAGGCTTCTACAGCACCACCACCCTGAGCAGTTCCAACCTGTTCCAGAACCTGGTGGAGGGCCGCGGCCTGGATGAGCACTTCATCGACGGGGACGCCAACCTCCAGCTCAAGCTGAAGGAGGCTGTTCACAAGAATATCTACGCATGGACCGAGAGCCATCTCATGAACCGGTACAATGCTACCACCCATATTGAAAGCCAGCTGACCTGGTGGCGTGCCGCCTACTACGGCCTGGCCGGTGTCTCCGGCGTTGCACTGCTGGCCGGTGTGGTCATGTACGTTATGGCTTCCGCCCACAAGAAGGAGGAAGTGTAATATGAAAAAAGCCATTGGTTTTTATCTGACTCTGGTAGCTGCCGTCCTGGGCATTGCAGGGGCAGTACTTGCCAGCTACAGCAGCTCTCTCTCCACCGAGAACGCTCTGACCAACGGTAATCTGGTGCTGATGGCCGGCATCATTGGGGCCGTCCTGGCCTGCGTGGGAGCCGGTGCTTCCCGCCGGCAGGGGAACCACAACCCCGTTACCGCCATCACTGTACTGGCAGCTATTGCCCTGTACAGCTATACCTACGGTCAGTGTGTCCTCCAGCGGATCCTCCTCATTGCCGGCCTTTTCTCCTATAACTCCGGCAATACGGTAGGCTGGTCCGTCTTCTACGCCACCGTGGCCTGTGCGGTCTGCATGATCGTGGGCTGCATCCTGCTCATTGTCAGCAGCTTCTGCAAGACGGTCAAGGAAGCATAAGAGACCACATTTTGAGGGACCCCAAGGGGACCCGCCTGGCGCAGGCGGGCCCCCTTGTACCTCATACAAAAGGAGAAATCACGGATTATGAGCGCACAATCTTCCCAATCCAACGGCCTGAACCGGGCCAAACTGTATCAGCTGGTGCTCTTTCCCCTGAATAACGGCGCCACCAACGTCTACTATGTCCTGGTCCTCAGCTACATTGCCACCTTCGGGGCCAACGTGCTCAGCCTGGGCACCCTCTTCGCCTCGATGATGGTCACCGGGATGCGGGTCTTTGACGCCATCACCGACCCCATCATCGGCGCCCTCATGGACCGGACCAACGGGAAATTCGGCAAGTTCCGGCCCTTCATGGTCATCGGCAATGCCATTATGGCGGTGAGTATTCTGATCCTCTACGGCCTGACCCCCCTCATCCCTGCCGAGATGATGGCTGCCCGGTATGCCGCTTTCGTGGCCCTCTACGCCGTCTGGGTCATCGGCTACACCTTCCAGACCAGCTGCACCCGCTCCGGCCAGACCGTTCTCACCAACGACCCCAAGCAGCGGCCCCTTTTCACCATCTTCAACACGGTGGGCAGCCTGCTGGGAATGGGAGCCATGCAGTTCTTCGCCCCCATCCTGGCCAAGAGCTTTGAGGAGGGCTACTCCTCCGCAGAGTTCTTCCGGGCCCTGGCCCCTGTGGGGATCATCATCTCCATCCTTCTCACCATCCTGGCCATCATCGGCATCTGGGAGAAGGACTGCCCCAAATACTTCGGTATCGGGGGCGACAAGACCGAAAAGGTCAAGGTCTCGGAGTATGTCCAGATCATCCGCCAGAACAACCCCATGCAGCGGCTCATGGTGGCCGGTGCCGGGTGCAAGCTGGCCCTCTCCATTGCCACCAACACCACCGTCCTTTGTATGCTCTACGGCTGCATGATGGGGGATTATGACGGACTTTACCTCCCCATGATGGTGCTGGGGTATGTGTTCAGCGTTCCCTTCTTCCTTCTCACCGTCCGCACCAGCCAGAAGCTGGGCCAGAAGGCCAGTCTGCTGCGGTATGTGACCGTGGCCCTGGTCTGCTATGTGGGGGTATTGGTCCTCCTGCTCCTCTGGGGCCGTGGGGACGCCTTCACCCTCACCCTCATGAAGGACGGCAGCATCTCCATCAACCTCTACACCATCCTCTTCATCATCTTCTTTGGTGTAGGGTACGGCGCCTACTATGCCACCGCCGATATGCCCATCCCCATGGTGGCAGACTGCTCCGACTACGAGACCTACCGTTCCGGCAACTATATCCCCGGTATTATGGGCACCCTCTTTAGCCTGGTGGATAAGCTGGTCTCCAGCCTCTCCGCCACCGTGGTGGGGATCGCCGTGGGTCTCATCGGCCTGGATATTCTCCCCACCCAGTACAGCCCCTATACGGATGGCATGAACTGGGTCGTCATTGTCCTCTTCTGTGTCATCCCCATGCTGGCCTGGGCTGCCACCCTCATCGCCATGAAGAATTACAGCCTCACCGGCGAGCGGATGAAGGAGATCCAGGCGGTGAACGCCGTCCGGAAGGACGCCATCGCCAAAGGCATGAGCCTGGAGGAGGCCATGGCCACCTGGCAGACCATGGATCAGGTCCCCCAGGAGTTCCGCAGCTGATCTCTCCTGTGTAATGCAGGGTGTATCCTCCTTCCCATGGGCCGGGGCCCGGCAGACCGCCGGGCTCCGGCTTTGAGAGGAAGAAAAGGGCGGCAGGGATACTGCCCCCGAAAGAAAGGAAATGAAATCCCTATGGAAAAGAATGTACTGAATACCGATCTCACCGGCAAGGTGGCCGTGGTCACCGGGGCCGGCGGGGTGCTCTGCTCTGCCTTTGCCAAGGTGCTGGCCCGGGCCGGGGCCAAGGTGGCCCTGCTGGACCTGAACCAGGAGGCCGCCCAGGCCTTCGCAGATGAGATCACCGCCGAGGGCGGGGTGGCCAAGGCCTACAAGTGCAACGTCCTGGACAAGGAAAACTGCTACGCTGTGGCCGACGCTGTGGCTGCCGACCTGGGCAGCTGCGATATCCTCATCAATGGGGCCGGCGGCAACAACCCCCGTGCCACCACCGACAAGGAATACTTTGAGATGGGGGATATTGACGGGGATACCAAGAGCTTTTTCGACCTGGAGACCAGCGGGGTGGAGTTCGTCTTTAACCTGAACTTCATCGGCACCCTCCTCCCCACCCAGGCCTTTGCCCGGCAGATGGTGGGGAAGGAAGGCTGCAACATCCTGAACATCTCCTCCATGAATGCCTACACTCCCCTCACCAAGATCCCCGCCTACTCCGGGGCCAAGGCCGCCATCAGCAACTTTACCCAGTGGCTGGCGGTCCACTTCAGCAAGGTAGGGATCCGGGTCAACGCCATTGCCCCCGGCTTCTTCTCCACCAAGCAGAACCAGAAGCTCCTCTACAACGAGGACGGCACCCCCACTCCCCGCACCGGGAAGATCCTGGCCGCCACCCCCATGGGACGGTTCGGGGACACCGAGAAGGAGCTGGCCGGGGCCGTGCTCTTCCTGTTGAACAACGAGGCCGCCAGCTTTATCACCGGGGTCTGCATCCCCATTGACGGAGGCTTCTCCGCCTACTCCGGAGTGTAAATTCTCCCGGAAACTGAGAAATGTGTTTCTTCAACCTCCTATAAATGCAAAGGAGACCGCCTGTTCAGGCGGTCTCCTTTGTTTTAAAACAAAATCTCCCCCGGCCGGAAAGCCGGGGGAGGGAATGTCAGGGGGAAGCAGCGGGGAGGGAGGAGGTCTGCTTGGGCAGCAGCAGCCGGAGATAGAAGGAACCGTCCTCCACCTTCACCGTCATAAATCCGCCGTATTTTTTCACCGTGTGGCCAATGCTCCGCAAACCAAACCCGTGGTAGCCGTTGTCCTCCTTGGTGGTCACGGGGAAATCCTCCGCATCAAAGGTGATCTCCCGGTTTACGGGATTGATGATCTGGATCACCAGCATCTGTTTTTCCCCGTATACCTGCAGGTCTATGATCCGGCGGGCGGGGTCCTCTATGGCAGATACGCTCTCAATGGCGTTGTCCAGGGCATTGCCGAAGATGGTGTACAGGTCCACCGGGTCCATGAAGGCCAGGAGCCGTCCGTCCGCCACGCAGTTGGCCTGGATCTTCTTGTCCTCACAGAGGAGGCTTTTCTCGGTGAGGACGGTGTCCAGCACCTCGTTGCCGGTTTTGGCCTGCACGTCGTAGATCCGGATGGACTGCTCCACCTCCCGAAAATATTTTTCCCGGGCTTCCCGGGACAGGGATACCTGGAGAGCCTGGATCTGGTGCTTCATGTCATGGCATTTCCGGTTGATAAGGGCAATGTTCTCCCGAGAAAGGGCATACTGCTCCTTCTGCTGAAGCCAAAGGGTGTTCAGCAGAGCCAGCTCCTGGCGGATGGCGCTTTTCTGGAAAAGACCGTGCTGAAGATACAGCACCGTAATGCAGTAGAATTTCAGAAGAAAAAGGAGGAGCCACTGGGACATTTCATGGAAGAGGGGATGGTAGGCCAGGTAGGCCAGGTCCCCGCCCAGGGAAATGGCCCAAAGGGCCATAGCAAAGGTGAATTGCCGGGGCCCGGTATGATACCGGCCCTTGTCCGGCATCCACCGAGCAAGGGTCAGACCGGAGATCCCCAGGACCAGAAGATACAGAAGGAAGGAAAGCCCCTGCGCCGGATAAAAGGGAAATCCCCGGCAGAGAAAGGAACTTCCCATGCAGACCAGATTCCAAAGCAAATTTACCCATACCCCGCAGTAGATGGCGGAATAGGGGGTCAACTGGGCGCAGAGCCAGAAGAAGGCGGACACCGTCAGCAGGGAGGCGGACATCCGGAAGAAGATGGCCAATCCGCTGTGGGGCAGCAGCCCCAGAAGGAAAAACAGGAGCAGATTTGCCAGAATGGCTTCTGTACCCCGGAGTTTCAGGCTCCGGGAACGCTTTTCCAGAGGCAGAAAAAACACCACGGCAAAAGTCCAGAGGGAAAAGGAGCGGCAAAGGTTGGCGGCAAAGGAAAAGGGCTCCATCAGTTTCCACCTCCCACAAAGGCGGTCAGGGCCGTCAGGAAGGATTTCCGGTTCCGGCGGCTGATCTCCAGCTCGGTGCCCCCCACCACCACCGTGTCCCGGCGCAGCTCGGTCACATGGCGCAGATTCACCAGATACCAGTGGTTGCACCGCACAAAGTTATAGGGAGCCAGCTCACTCTCCACCCCCTGCATGGTCCCCCGTAGGACAAACTCCCCCAGCTGGGTGTGATAGTGGAGCATCTTGTTCATGACTTCCACATAATAGATCTGCTGGGTCTCGATCCGGCGGATGCAGTCGGGCATGGTCAGCAGGATCTGGGCGCTCTGGCGCAGTCCGGCCCGCTTCACGGCCCGGCTGTACCGCATGGAAAAGGAAGGATAATTCACCGGCTTCAGGACAAAGTCCAGGGCCCCCACCGAGTACCCCTCCACGGCATAGTGGGCCATGTTGGTGATGAACATAAGGACCACATCCTCGTCCTGCTGCCGGATCTGCCGGGCGGCCTCCATCCCGTTCATGCCGGGCAGCTCAATGTCCAGCAAGATAATATCGTACCGGGGCTGATAATGCTCCAGCAAAGATTCACCGTCCGAAAACAGATCGGCAGTGTGTTGGGTCCCGGTCTCGGCGGCATACTTCTGAACGTATTCATAAAGCAGCTTCTGCTGGTCCGGGCTATCCTCTACGATGGCGATATGCATGACGGCAGCCTCCAAGGTCAGTGAAATCTACCAATAGGAAAGGGGGATCTTCTGGCGGTCCTCTTTTTCGGGAGGCTCTTTGCCGGCCCCGGTACGGAGGAGGGAAGGAAAACGGAGATAAGCTGTTGTGAACAACGACCAATTCAATTTAAAATCATTATAGCACGGAATACAGGATTTTGCAAAAAATGAAATGCTGCATTTCTCTTCCATAAAAAGGGAATGTCTTCCCACGACTTCCGGCGGGGATCCCGGACAGGGCGGGGGCGGGAAAAAGAAGGAGAAAGGACCTGCCCGGAAGGGCATCCCCTGCCGACAGGAGAAAAAAATTTTTTTCTTCCCTGGGGAAAAAGGTTTCCGGGGAATGTTCTTCCCGGGGAGACAACGCCTTTGGCAAAAAGCCGAAAAACAGGGAGTTAGCAAAGGGTAATTTGTTGGTTTCCGGGAATCTGTCAAAAGTGATACCGGGGAACTTGATTTTTCTCCGGGTTCAAAGTAGAATGTGCGCCATGTCTTGGAAAGGTTTCCAAATACACCGTTCCACCTGTGGCCTCCTTGCGGATTCCGGACCATGGGAAAGGAGAATAAAAAGAAAGATTAACTATTAAAAGTCAACCCCGAAAATGAATGGTGGTGGTGAAAAAGAGATGGCTCAAGAAAGGTATAGCAAAGCTGAGGTCTGGTCAGACCCCTGCTGGCTATTCAATTAGTTGTG
>CALXEN010000087.1 GCA_944387325.1 uncultured Clostridia bacterium
AGGCGGAGGTAGGCAGCTTTGCAGCCCTTACTTACGGCTATACCTCCCCCGATTCCGCCAAAGTCACCCTGACCAACAACGGGCTCCTCCCGGTGACCGTCACCGGGGTGACCTGTGACAATACCCAGCACTTTACTGTTTCTCAAAACACTTCTTCCGCCTCCATCGCTCCCGGGTCCAGCGCCGTGGTGGCCACCCTGACCCCGGTCATCGGGCTGGACGCAAGAGAGAATTATTCCACCACGGTCACCGTTTCCCTCTCCGCCGCCTATCCGGATACGGTCCAAAGCATCGTCAAGGAGTGGGAACTGCCCCCCTCCTTCACCGGCGAAGCAGAAGGCTCCACCTCCCTGGCGGTAAATTCCGCTTCCCTGGCCGACGCCCTTGTAACTGTGGACGGGACCTTCACCTACACCGGACAGTCGCTGAGCCCCAGCGCTGCTGTCACCCTGGGGGACAAAACCCTGACCCCGGATACCGACTATACCCTCTCCTATACTGATAACATCAGCGCCGGGACCGCCACTGTCACCGCTACCGGTACCGGCAATTATACCGGCGATGCCTCCGGGACCTTTACCATCCAGCCCGCCCAGCTCACCCTGGCGTCCGTCACCAGTGTGGAGAAGGAGTATGATGGCAAGACCGACGGCGGCACCGCAGAAGTCGCCTTTGGCGGCCTGGTGAACAGCGAGACCCTGACCCAGGGCACCGACTACACCCTGGCCGCAGCATTTGACGACCCCAACGCCGGAACCGGCAAGTCCGGCACCGTCACCGTCACCCTGGGGGATACCACCGCCGCCAAGAACTACACCTTTGCCGACGGCAAGACCGCTGAAATTTCCTTCACCGACGGCCAGATCACCAAGGTCGCTTATACCGGCACAGCCACCGCCGCCGGGACCATCGGGGCCGGGGAGAGCTACACCCTGGCGCTGCCCGAACTGCCGGAAGGGGCCGCCTACGGCGCCCCCTCCACCACCACGGATTCCCAGGTCACCGGCCTGGGGGTGGAGGGCACCACCCTCCGGTACACCGGCGGTCAGGACGTGGTTGTGGGCGACAGCTACACGGTCACCATCCCGGTGACCGGGGCGGTCAACTATGAGGACTACGATGTAACGGTGACCCTAACCGGCTGCAAGATCCTGGACCCCGAAACGGACAAGACCCAGATCGTCACCGGCCCGCTGGAGGGCGTGTCCGGCACCCAGTTTGGCACCGCTGATGAAGTGAAGGCCGAGCTGGGCCGGGTTCTGGTGGGGAACACCAGCTACACCTCCGCCAATGCTGCCTTCTATGACGTGACCCTCCAATACTGGGACAATGCCGCCAACGATTGGGTAGACGCCACCCAGGACAACTTCCCCGCCCAGGGGATCACTGTCACCCTGCCCTATCCGGAGGGCACCAACTCCCGGGAGTATGATTTCCGGGTGGTCCATATGTTCACCGTGACCTCTGCCCGGCTGAACACCCATGCAGGCGCCACCGAGACCCCCGCCGTCGCCGAGACGGCAGAGGGCCTCCAGGTCACCCTCCACGGCCTTTCCCCCGTGGCGGTAGGCTGGAGCAAGACCCCCACCGGCAGCAGTTCTGATTCCCACGACAAGGAAGAGGATTCCTCCCCGGCAGCAGTCACCACGGCGGCAGCCGCCCCGGCTGCGTCCCTGCTGCCCCAGACCGGGGATTCCAGCGCCATCGGCCTTTGGGCCGGGCTGGCCCTGGCAGCCCTGGCGGCCATCCTGGGCACCATCCTTTACTCCAAAAAGCGGAAGAAATAAAGTTCATTCTGACCCACAGCGCCCCCGGACCACCACGGTCCGGGGGCGCTGTTTTCTCTGTCGGTTTCTTTTTCTCGTTTATAGTCTCAGGATTCTCGGCACACCACAAAGGATCCCCGGTCCAGGGCGGACCGGGGATCCTTTATCTTCACACGTCAGCCGAAAGCGTTCCCGCTTCGCCATTTTCCCGGATGGACGCCTCACCTGTTGAGAGCTGCGTCTTTTGATCCCGGGACTCCGTCTGGGGCAGAGGCGGAACCTGCGAGTAAAGCGTTCGGACTGCATTGACAAACTGGGTCACCGATGCCCGTTCCTTCCACGCTTTTGACCAGATGAGACAATAATAGGCCTCTTTTTCATCCTTTATGGGAATTCCGACGACCCCCCGATACTTTTTTACCATTGCTTCGTTCAGGAAGCCAACAGCCACTCCTGCCTGAATGATCTCGATCATATTGGAAATTTGATCGCAGTTTTCCACATAATGGGGTGTGCAGCCAAACCGGGCGAACACCTCATACAGATATCTCCCTTGGCTGTCAGAGGCCAGCTGAACCAGAGGAAGATCACAGATCTCCTGATACCGGATGCTTTTTCGTTTTGCCAGGGGACTGTTCTCGCTGACGCACAGCACACGTGCCGGCGCTTTGGACAGCCGAATGTAAGAAAATTTGCTTAAAATCTGGGAGGGCGAATAAACAGCACGAATAATGACATTGGTCTCACCCCGCTCCAGCTTTTCGTATTCCTTCTCCGGGTCAAATGCAGTCACCTTGAAAGATATGCCGGGGCAGCGCTTTCTCACTGCACCGGACAGTTCCGGCCAGATGGATCTGCTGGCAATGGGCGGGATCGCCACGTGTATCATCCCGTAGCTTCCTCCCATGGCGTGAAGTTCTGCCTGTGCTTCCTCGATCTCCTCCAAAATTCTGCGGGTGTGCCGGAGAAGGACCTGTCCCTCCGGAGTCAGATCCATCCCTCTGGGGGTCCGTATGAAAAATTTTAAGCGGAATTCCCGTTCCAGGTCCTTCAGGGCCAAAGAAATGGTGGACTGCGTGACGTGAAGTGCGTCCGCAGCCTTTGCTGCGCTTCCATATCTGCTGATCCCCTCAAGATACCGAAGTTGAAGTAATGTCATTATTTTTTCCCTCCTCCCAGAGGACTTCATGGTCTAAAACCGGCCTGCCACATATTTAGAATATCTCATGCTATTGAAATTATCAATACCCTCTTAAAATTTTTGAACTTCTAAAAAGTCGAAATATGTGAAATAATTTGTGCATATCCAATATTAATAATTTGAAATGGGGGTAAATTATGAGCAAAACCGCAAAAAATGTGACGGTTTTTTTGCCGAATGTAAAAAAACTCGAAATTACCGCAGAGAGCTATCCCTTTGGCCTGTGCGAACGACAGGCGGTTCCTCTCCACCTGGAGGAATATGGGTATCTGGAAGAAGAGTACCAGATCAGCGGACGGTCCAACGTCTACACCTGGCCCCTGTGGGATCCGTACCCGGACATTCAGACGCCCGACGCACCCTACTGCAGCCGCTTTCTGATCCGGAAGCCAAAAGACCCTGCCGCCTTCAGCGGCAACGTTTTTGTGGAACTTTTCAACTGGGCCCACTACTATGACCGCTCCGTAGCCGGTTGGGTACACAGCGCCCCCTACTTTCTCCGCAGCGGCGATGTGTGGATCGGACTGACGGTTCGTGCCCGGGCCATTGAATCCCTCCACACCTTTGACCCCCAGCGGTATCATGAACTGTCCCTGGCCAACCCCCTGCCCCCCCAGCAGCGCCGGCCCCAGATCTTTGACTACGACAAGACGGATGAGGACACAGAAAACGGCCTGATCTGGGACATGATCAGCCAGCTGGGAGTACTGCTGAAATCGGATTCTCCCCACAACCCCCTCCGGGATTATCAGGTAAAGGCCGTAATGGGATGCGGCGCAACCGGAGGCGACCTTTCCGCCTATCCTCATCAACATTTGCAACAACTTTGCCCTGACCATGGGCAAAACCCCTCTTACCCTCTACGGCATGAGCCTCGGAATGACCGGCGCTGTCGTAGGCGCCATGAACGGCACCTACTATCTGGTG